>JABLXV010000088.1 GCA_013177895.1 Brevinematales bacterium
AATTTCCTGAACGTTACCCGTGAACAGCCCCTTGTCTTCTACCTGAAGAAAACCGTCTCCGCCGAAAGGGATTCCCTGACCCTCTATTTCCAGCCTCGACTCCTGATTATCCTCAAGGTCGTCCTTTTCTTTATCGCGGGATATTTCTTCTACGAACTTCATCATCCTGTGGGGACAGTCCTCCAGAACGTCATGGGCTTCTTCAAGCTGGATGAGATCTATAAATTCCAATTCCCCGATGCGGACTTTTTCCAGAGGGTATCGTCCGCGCTGTTCCTCCTCGTGCTCGCGTATTTCGGGGTATGGTTCCTCGGGCGGCAGATACAGGGCTTGTTATCCGGCCTCGCTGTCGACCGTGCGGGTAAAAAGCTGTACTATGTCCGCAACTCCCTCGTGACCGTCGACCTGTATATGTTCGCGGTGCCGGAGATCGATATGATCGTCCTGCGCCAGAATATCGCGGGGCGTTTCCTGAAAATCGGTTCGCTCGAACTCCGCAAGAAGTCCGGCGAACGGATCGTGATCGCGTCCATCGGCCGCGCGCCCGACGCTATTTCTATGATATCCTCGATAAAGAACGCCTGAGAAAATAATGAACCCCACACGCGACCGTAAACGATTCTTCACATGGCTCGCCGCGTTTTTTCTCGCTCTACTCTATTTCCTTTTCCAGTTGCATTTTATGCAGCGTTACCTCGATAACGACCAGATCGTCTATCTGAATAATATCTATAAAACCATGAAACTCGGCTGGCTCCCGTTCTATAATCCGCATCATATCGCGTTCGAGATATCCGCGCAGTGGTTCGACGGGTTTATGCGGGACACGTTCGGCGGCGCGGGATTCACCGACTGGGTGTTCAATATCCGCCTGCGTTCGCTGGTAATCGCGTGCGTCGGTATCTACTTCGCGGTACTGTTCCTGAAGAATATGACCGGCAGGCTGTTCTGGGCCGTCATCGGCGGGCTTTTAGTCGGTTTCGCGCACGGGTTTCTCCAGTACGCGGATAAAGTCGACACGGGGATATTCCCGGTCGTCACAATTATCCTCATCCTGTGGATCGTCAGCGTCCTCCAGAAATCGAAGAAATATCTGATTCCGCTGTCGCTCCTCGGAGGGGCTATCCTCGGCCTGAATATCTATTTCCACCAGACCACCGCGATAGCCTGTGTCGCCGCGGTGATCGCGGTCGCGCTTCCGCCGTACCTGTTCCCGAAACGCCCTCCGCGCGGGGCAATAACTATAGAAACTCCCGACGATAAAGCGGAGATCGACGCCAAGCCCGCGAAGCGTTACGCCGGGGCGCTCCTGATGGCGCTCGTCGGAATCGTCATCATAGTCGCGGGATACTTCTATGTCGGGGTCACCGAGTACAATCTCCCGTTCGACAAGCCCCATAAAGAGACGAAGATCGCCTACTTTCGCTCGCTCACGTTCCAGCAGTGGCTTTTTTTCTATATGACGACCGGAACATGGGGGAAAGGCATCAATCAGTTCGACTCGGCGGGGGTGCTCTACGGCTACACATCGTCGTTCCTCGCGCCGCCCTCGAAGGATTATTTCTATATCCAGAAGGACTATCCGTTCAAATATAACCTCTCCGGGCCGGGTATCGAAAACCGCGTCACGTTCACGCATAACCAGGTCGCGTACTTCACCCTGTTCCTCCTGATCGGCACGATCCTATTTCTGCCGTGGATGTGGATGCGTTACGGGCGCGCGGCGTTCTTCATGCTGACGACCGGCGGCATCTTCACCGCGCTGTCGGTGTACTGGGAGCCGTACTACTTCGAGTTCTGGATGGTGCCGAACATGTTCTATATGCTGTGGGCGGTCATGCTCCTGAACGTTATCGGCGAAAAACTATCCCCCATCCTTAAAAGATTCTCGCAGATACCGGGGTATGCCTACGCGGTGTTCTTCCTCCTCGTTATGTCGGCGTATAACTTTACGACATTCAGCGTCCCGTTCACGGAGAAGTTCCAGATACACGGGGTGCCGGGATGGGCGGCGGGTAACGGCTACTACCTCAAGTTTATGAACGACCCGGTGTATCAGAACCCGAAAAACCCCTATCAGGGTATATATCCCGCCGGGAAGTAGTTTGTCGAGTATCCCTCCTGTCACTGCGAACCGCAGGGAAGCAGACTGCATCAAATTATCTCCGTGTAAATCCGCATAATCCGCCTGCCCTCGCAAAGCGGGGGTGATAATCTGTGTGAAATGGGGTATAATAATGTTATCCGATTTCACACGGATATTCGCTGATACTACGGATAAACACGGATGAAGATGTTACACAACCGCCAGAGGGTGTGGGCTCGTGCCCGATGTGTATGTATTGAATGGGATTAGCCTGCGCAGCAGGTTGCCCCGCTCTCCGACTTCCTGTCATCGCGGGACTCCATCCATCCATGGAGGTTGCCCCGTTCTCCGACTTCCTGTCTTTGCGGGACTCCATCCATCCATGGAGGTTGCCCTTTTCTCGGAAATGGGGTATAATATACCACATTAAATTCCGGGACGGTAGAATGCTCCAGTACCTCAGGCTGATGCGTATCCCGCATTGGATAAAAAATTTCTTCATCTTCGCGCCGCTCGTGTTCTCCCTGCATTTTATGATGCTCCCGTCCATCCTGACAAGCCTCGCCGCGTTCGCGGCGTTCTGCCTCGTCTCGTCGTCGGTGTATATCCTGAACGACCTCATCGACCGCGAGAAGGACAGGCTCCACCCGCTCAAGAAAAACCGCCCCCTCGCGAGCGGTAAGGCGTCCCCGGTAATCGCGGTCATCCTCGCGGCAGTCCTGTTCCTCGGAGGCCTCGCGGTCACGTACTTCATCAACCTGAACACCCTGCTCGTGTACGCCGGGTACTTCGTCGTCATCCTGCTCTATTCGCTGTTTATCAAAAACGAGGTGATCCTCGACGTATTTTTTATCGCGATAGGGTTCGTCCTGCGGGTGCTCGCGGGCGCGACCGCAATCGGGGTCGGCCTGTCGAACTGGATATTTCTCACCACCCTTTTCATCTCGCTGTTCCTCGGGTTCGGTAAACGCCGTCACGAGCTCGTCATGCTCGAGGATTCGCATAAGCACCGCCCGGTATTGAAGGACTACAGCGTCCGCCTCCTCGATTACATGATCGTCATATCGGTCACCCTCACGATTATCACCTACTCCCTCTATGTGATCGACCCGGACACTATCGCGCGCTTCGGCACCCGTTCCCTGCTCTACACGCTCCCGTTCGCGCTCTACGGCTTATTCCGTTATATGTACGATATTTACCAGAAGGCGGAGGGCGGCGATCCGGCGGATATCGTCATCCGCGACAAGCATATCATGGTGGACGTCGCGCTCTGCGGAATTCTCGTGCTGGTTATCCTTTATTTTAAATTATAGGAACCCTGATGAAAGTAACGATGTGGATAAAATACGCCGTGTTCGCGGGTATCGCGATCGGGGTGAATTTAGGCACACAGGCTGTCGCGCTCGCGGTCTATTCGGGCGATTACTCGATCTATGTCGCGATGGTATTCGGTACAGGCGCGGGGCTTGTAGTGAAATATATCCTCGACAAGCTGTTTATCTTTTATGACAGGACGCCCGGCGTTAAGGATAACGTGAAAAAGTTCGCGATATATACGGTCATGGGGATAGTCACCACCGCGATTTTCTGGGGCTCCGAGTTACTGTTCGACTTCCTGATAAAAGCGGAATGGTCGAAATTCGCGGGCGGCGCTGTGGGTCTGACGGTCGGTTATACGGTGAAATACTTCCTCGACCGGCGTTTCGTGTTCGTGAAAAACGGGACGGGAGCGCAAAAAGAATGAGCGGGCCGGTATTTCTCGCGGTATCGATACTTCTCGGCGCGTTCGGGCAAATCCTCTTCAAGAAGGGGGTCGATCAGGTATCCGGCGAGGGAATCGCGTTCTATCTCGCGCTCGCGCAGAATATCTGGGTCATCCTCGGCGCGGCGGCATACGGGGTGAGCTTTATCCTGTGGATGCAGGTGCTCCGTTTCTACGACATCAGCTTCGCGCGGCCGATCACCGCCGCGGGGTATATCCTGACCTATATCCTCGCTATCCTCGTCCTCGGCGAGGGGTTCACATGGCAACGCCTTCTCGGCACCGCGCTGATCACCGCGGGCGTAATACTCATGAGGTAAATATGAAAAAAAAAGTTTCCGCGTCCATATACGACTTCGACCATACCGTTTACGACGGGGACTGCCTCGTGGATTTCTGGTTTTACATGCTCCCGCGCCGGCCCCTTGCGATTTTCCTCGTGCCACTGCAGATATTTATGGGGATTCTTTTCCTCCTGCGGATCGTCCGGCTCTCGCGCTTCAAGTCGTTTTTCCTGTTGTTCGTCCACGGGATAAAAACCGAACGTTTGGATAGATATATCCATGATTTCTGGGCGCGCCGGAAGAAGGGCATTTTCCCGTGGGTGCGGGACAGGCTCGCGGAGGAGCGGAAGAACGGGCTTTACCTGATCTGCAACTCGGCATCGCCGCGCTTCATCCTCGAACCGATGGTTACCGATCTGGGGTTCGACCTGCTGATCTGTACCGAGTTCGATACGGCCGACGGACGGCAGACGAATCATATGATCGGGACAAACTGCCGCGGCGAGGAAAAAGTCCGCAGGATTGAAAAATGGACTGCCGACGGGAACATCGACCTCAAGACCGTGAACGCCTACTCCGACCATTTATCGGATATCCCGTTATTCGAGCTCGCGGAGAACAGTTATCTCATCAAGCGCGGGGAAATTATCCTGTATCGTTCTTCGAAGTAGCTTTCTGTCATACTGGGTCTTTTAGATTTGTATCTAACTTTATAATAGTGGGGCATGTCACCTTGAGCCAGGCGAAGGGCGACGGGTAATCTCAGAATGACAATTTTATTATGGGCAATTCTAATAACTCAATAATAATTCAGAGATTACCAAATAGGAAAACAACCCTGTCATTGCGAGCGCAGGGAAGCAATCTATTCTATTGTCATTTAATAAATTACATAGACTGCTATGTCACTGCGTTCCTCGCAGTGACATAGTAAAATCTTCTTTATTCGATAATTATACGTATTCATTTCATTTCCATGAAGTTTTTAGAACAGCCCTTATATCTAAACTACGAAAAGTTTATAGCTTCCTGAAGTATTCGAGTTCCTGATCGTCGAGCTTCCGCCACTGTCCGGGTTCGATCCCCTCGAGACGCACAGTCCCGATACGCACGCGGACAAGAGTCTCCACCGGCGCGCCGACCTTCCGGCACATCCTCCGTATCTGACGGTTCTTCCCCTCGACGATAGTCATATGAAACGAATCGGCGCTCATCCGAACAATCCGGGCGCGGCGGGTCATCTCGCCCATAATCCGCACTCCCCCGCGCAGTTTCTCGAGCGACCCGTCGGGAATCGGCACGACGGTCTTCACGAAATACTCCTTCTCGCAGACCGTGGTTTCACCGATAATTTTCTGCGGGATCGAGGAATCGTCTGTCAGGATAATGAGGCCGGAACTGTCCTTATCGAGCCTGCCCACCGGGCGCACATTATCGGGAAGCCCGCCCGTCAGCTCATAGATATTCGGCCCTTCCTCCTCGCTCGCGGTAACCACATAGCCCGCGGGCTTGTGGAACGCGACGGTGGTCTTTTCCGCGCGGAACTCGTCCTGATCGAACGCGTACTCCACCTTATCGGCGCGGGGGTCGATTTTCCGCCCGAGCGACGTCTCGACCGCGCCGTTGACAATCACCTTGCCCGCCGCGATCAGACGGTCGGCCTCGCGGCGCGAGCAAACACCCTGCGAGGCTATCCACTTATTCAGGCGAATCATCGCCCGTTCGCTAAAATATGACATCTCATATTATAGCATAATATTGATTATTTCTCCCTCTTTTTATAAAATGATAAATCTATCCCAGCCGTATAATACGTTTTTAAAACTGTTAGATATCAGCGAATTATCGCTATTCATTTTTGTTTAATATGTGCACGAATATTTGATTTTATTACAGCCGTGCGCTAAAATTAATTTTATTCAGGCATTGACGTTACATATAGCATTCATTCTCGTAATATGGGTTAATACCTTTATAGGGGAGGATATATGAAAAATCTGGTTCTGATCGCGTTGTTCGCCCTCTTAACAGTCGGCATCGGGTTCGCCGATCACAATCCCGGCTCGTTCCTGAATATTTCATTGCGGGACTGGTATGCGTTCGATTCGATGTATGACGAGTACCCGTCGCCGGCCACGTTCCAGAATTATATATGGGGGAAGTTCCCCAGCAATTTCCCCGAACTGACGGCAAAAATCCGGGTGTACGATTTTATATTTGTGGAGGGTTCGTTCTCACTCATCAATATCCTGAACAGCACGATGTACCTGAACTCATTACAGGAAAACCTGACTATCGGCGGGGCGGGATGGCTGATGCGGGCAAACCTCTGTTTCAGGGTGGTCGAAAGCGAGCACGGGTATCTCGACCTGTACACGGGATTCCGCTACTCGGCGGGTACGAAAAACTTCTACGACTACTCCACCAATGGGGTGGTTATCATGCCGGGGAATTTCGGGGGATACAGTTTCCAGATGCTGGGCGCGCAGTTCGGAATGCACGCGAGATTCTACTTCTGCGATATCGTCGGGCTTGACGCGGTGATTTCCGGGACGCCGTTCTTCGAGAATAGTTCCGAGATCACAGGATGGCCGGGCGGGCCGACATCGGAGCACGCCACAGGGTATAACTATTCGTTCCGGGGCGGCGTCGTGTTCGATATCGACGATCTGAGTCTCACGGTCGGCGGGCAGTACGAGTATATGTACTACGGATATAACGATAACGCGACGCACGACTTGACGGTACGTTACGCCGGCCCGTATATCGAAGCCGGTTACACGTTCTAACTTACCACACCGTCGCGACGAATTTCTTATAGACCGCCGTCTTGCGGATCGCGTTGAAATCGGCGTCTTTTTTCATCTTCTGGAGTTTTTCCCATGCTTCTTTAGTGCCGAGCTGGCGGATTTCCCAAAGGTATTCGACCGCTTTGGAGCTGTTTTTCATCAGCGCGTACATACAGGCGGTATTGTACAATGCCAGCACATATTTTTTATCGAACGTGAGCGCCGTCAGGAATGCGCCCAATGCATTCTTGTACTGCTTGTGTTTGTAGTAACGGTAGCCGATTCCGTTATAGAAACGCGACAGGTCGTAGCTGTTGACGATCAGGTATCCGTCCGCACCGGGCTCGGCATATTTCTCGCTGCCGCCCACACTGTACATCACCACATAATAATCCGCGTCATGGCTGAGATACATCTTGGATACGGTGTTTCCCACGGCATAAGGGTACGGTGTTTTCGCTATGGGCGAGGCCTTATCCTGCACTTTCCATTGGTATCCGGTTGCGGGATTCACGATATAGAACGACAGGATATCCGAACCGTAGCTGTAGCATTCCTTCGTGGTGCCGAGCTTGAAATCGATATAAAAATCCGCGTATTTCACCGGGTGAAGCTCGGTAGAATAGTACCCGCTATCGAGCGAGTATGCCATCGAACCGCCGTCCGAAACAGGCTTGACCGTCTTCTTATTCCATACGTTGATAACAACAACCTGCTCGGACTGCCCCTCTTTTTTCAGCTTGAGCGCGACATATTTACCGTCCTTCGAGCCCGCGACGGGATTCCATTCGTTCCACGCATACTGCGACTCGCCGCTCAGTTCCTCGTCGTAAACTTCCCCGGGCTGGATCACATTTTCCTCGACAACGTAGCCATCGTCCTGAAAAGAATCCTTCCCATCGGACTTCCCGGGTATTACATACTGTTCGCCGGCATACAGGAAGGCAGACATCCCCATCCCAAGGAATATCAGCATCGTCAAAATCCTTTTCATCTTACCCTCCTGAAATTTCCTAACCACAGAAATTATAACATTTTTTATAGGAAAGACAAGTATCAGATCTATTTTTTCTCCTTCAGCATCCCGTTTTTTAACCCGTCGAACGCAAGGCCGATCGCGGTCATGTATTCCCCGCGGAGTTTTTCGATATCCGTGTCGGCTTTCCATCGCCTGTTTATATCCATTTTCAATCCCGACATCATCCACCCGATTACCTTAAATGACGCCTGAAGATCCATCCGCAGGTTATCCTCACGCACGCCCATCATCAACGAATAGAAATATTGCACGGCTTCGGAATCCATCCCATACGTCTTGATAAATCTCCCCATGAGCGCCTGATTGGTGTTATCCGTTAATATCATAAAAAACCTGAAGAAGCGCGGATTTTTAAAATATAACTCGAAGGATATCTCGATAATCTCGATAAACCGCTGAAAAATATCTTCCGATAACGAGTCTTTCTTCTTGAACATTTCGGACATGAATTGTCTCAGAACCTCATCGACCAGGAAGAAATAGAGGTCTTCCTTGGTACCGAAGTATTTGAAGAGACTCCCCTTCGCGATCCCCACATTCTGGACGATTCTATTAGTGGACGCGTTCTCGAAACCGTTTTCCGAGAACTCGTCGATACTCGCGTCTATAATCGCGGCCTGTTTTTCCGCGGGCAGATTTTTAAACACCTGACTTACCATTTTACCTCTGGGTGACCGAGTGGTCATACACTATAACTATACCACCTTTTTCGACTGTTGTCAATACCCCTGTTTCTATAATTCCCGCGCGTTTCTTTCCAAATCGGCTAAGATAGGTTAAAATATACCGATGAATGGCGGGGCGGTTATTATTAAGCATGCGCTAGCCGGGCGGAAAGATTAAACAGAGGTGGATATGAAAACAACGTTATTCGCGGTCATTATTTCAGGGGGAACGTTCCTGCTGTTCTATTTCGGGCTGTCGAACACCGGCCTGCCGGTCGCGTTCGGGATGTCGGTCGCCGCGTTCGCGGGAGCGCTCCTCGCGAGCCCGTTCCGCAAGCCGCGCCCTGTGTCCCCGCCCAAGCCCGCCGAGAAACCCGCCGCATCGCCCGCTAAGACCGCCGATCCGGGCGACCTGATCGAAGAGGGAAACCGCCGCATCGCGGAAATCCTCGAGAACGCGAAACGTATTAAAAACCAGGAGATCAAGGATAAGATCGCGGCGATTGTCGAGGTTTCCGGCAGGATATTCGACGACCTCCGTCAGGACCCGTCCGACGTCAAGAAAGCGAAAAAGTTCGTCCTGTACTACCTCGATTCCACGTCGATCATCGTGAAAAAGTACGCCGACCTGTCGAAGTACACCTACCGCAACAAGGATATGGACGATACCCTCAAGCGCGCCGAGACCCTGCTCGATTCGATCAAGGAGGCGTTCGAGAAACAGCTCCTCGCCCTGTTGGAGAACGACGTGATGGACCTCGATGTGGAGATCAAGACTCTGGAGAGCACGTTCAAGATGGACGGGTATTAGGATGAACAGAGAGGAAATCCTATCCATCCTTCATGCGCACCGGGGGGAACTGAGGGAACTCGGGCTGAAACGAATCGGGGTGTTCGGTTCGTCGGCGCGGAACGAAGCGTCGGAGGACAGCGATATCGACATGATGGCCGAGTTCGAACAAGATAAACTCAGTTACCGCAATTATATGAAACTGTACGATTTTTTGATAGAGATTACACGGCGGAAAATCGATTTATTAACCCCCGGCGGAGTCAGCCCCTATATCAAGCCGTATATCGATAAGGAAATTGTGTATGAAGAATTATAAGGAATTCCTACATCATATCTTTGAAGAAACCGAGTATCTATTAAAAGAATGTCAGAGTTTAACTTTCAATACATTTTTTACCAATGATACTTTAAAGAGAGCTTTCGTAAGAAGTTTGGAAATAATCGGGGAAGCGGTTAAGCAAATCCCCGATGAAATCAAAGAAGCATATTCAAATATCGAATGGAAAAATCTTGCCGGGCTAAGGGATGTTTTAATTCATCATTATTTTGGTGTTGATTTTAATCTTGTATGGGATTGTATTGGCCCCAATTAATCAAGCAATTTTTAAGCCTAATTTTTCCTGATTCTCACGGTAACAAACCGGGGATTGATATCCCAATCGTTCTATAATCCAATGATGATTATAGTTCACAATAAAGTAT
>JABLXV010000089.1 GCA_013177895.1 Brevinematales bacterium
TTGGTATGGTATGGTATGGTATGGTATGGTATGGTATGGTATGGTATGGTATGGTATGGATAAGCCGGGGTGAAGTGATTATTAGAATTATGAGATTTCTCACTTTCATATCCTTTCTTCACTATCGATAGTAGTATAGTACATTTATTTTTATTTTTTGTCAATAGAATTTTAAAATATATTTTTAGGCATAATATTCCATGATCTCATTAATACATATGTAAGGATATGCTATATGGTAATTTGTTTAGTTTAAAATAAAGGCGGGAATATTTTTCCTTTCAGTTTTCTCTCAGACTCAGGATGATGCATCCGCCCTCATTCCTTGAACGCGACCACCTCGAGCGACGAGCGGAACTTCGGGGATAACGCCCTCGCGGAAAGCGCCCACGGGAGCAGCGCGATATGAACGAGCGGGGAAAGTTTGCCGTTCAGCACCCCCTTTTTCTCGTCGTGCTTCCCCCGCCGCAGGAGACTATTGATCTCGAGGGTCATGCTGTCCCATATCGGGCGGCGGACTGTGATGCGCGTGAACCCGGACTTCCCGAGCGCGCGCGTTATCGAATCCGCGGAGAAGAAGCGCAGATGTGTGGGGTCTTCGAGATTCCACCACGCGTCGCCGTAACGCCGCAGGCCGGTAGAATCCCCAGCCGGGGTCATCAGGTACAGCATTCCCCCCTTCCGCAGCGCGCGGTAACTCCCGTCAAAGACTTTCGACGGATCGTCCAGATGCTCGACGAGGTGGATACCGTAGACAAGATCGAAGCTGTCGCGCGGGAAGTCGAACTTTTCCGCCTCCGCGAAGTAGAGAGTCCCCAGCTTCCTCACGCCCGCGTCGATCTCAATCTCGAGCATATTACGTTCCACCCCGGATACGTCCATCCCCTTATCGAGGAACTTCCGCAGGATGAGGCCGCCCCCGAAGCCCAGTTCGAATACAATTTTCGGATCGATGCGGTGTTTTTTCAGAAGGCGCATCATCCGTTTGAATGTAAGGTTATTCCTGAGACGGTCGTAGGACTCGCTCCCGCCGTAGGCATGATCCCGCGCGCCCGCGCGGCAGACCGATAGGTCCCGGCGGATATGCCCGCATTCGGGGCAACGGTACAGGATATTCCCATGCCCGATCTCCCATTCGTTCATCGCGGCCGTACAGACTTCACATTTCACAGGCATGGATATCTCCGTAATCGTTTACAATATTCTATCTTTTATGCGGCGAAACGTCAAACAAAGTATCATACGAATTTATGTCAATATAATACTTACTAATGGGGAGTTCTAATAACTCTCCCTGTGAATCCAAATTCACCTGTTCTTTCTTTCTGACCGTTCAGAAAGAAATGAAGAATCTCTTTTTTAGGTAGTCTTTTAAAACCCCATGGGGTTTTTAGAACCGCCCTATAGGGGTTTTCATGCGTTTTTCAGGAATTCCCGTCGCTTGCCTGAATAAGATAATATTGCTATTATTAAATGCCGTTAATGTATATGACAGGCATTTTCGTACCTACGAATTTAAGTATTTTCTGATCAGAAATTTCGGAGGAATTGATGGGGAACGGGTTTTTAGGCTTTGGAAACCAGACACTTTTAATCCTTTTACTAATCGCGGCGCTCATTCTGGGGGGATTCCTGATCTTTTTTAAAGTTCTCGTGTACCTTTCCAAGCAGAAGAAAATCAATATCAGCGAGGACTTATTGAAGAAGGGGCAATTCGAGGAAGTCCTCCGGGTACTGAAGGATATTATTAAGTCCAATAGCGGCACTTATCTCCAGATGCATTATATCGCGCAGGCATACGAGGGATTAGGGAATATCGAAAAAGCAATCGATTATTACGAGAAGTGCGTCGTGCGGATGCCGTTGACGGAATCCGACTTCAAGGACGTTCTATTTATGAAGATCGCGCGCCTGTATTACCGTATCGGGAAGTTCCAGGAATCGCTCGGATTTTTTGAAAGCGTCGTATCCAAAAAAACCACGTCGAGATATGTTTATTACGAAATCTCCCTCGTCCTGTTCGAACTTGAGAAATATTCCGCCGTTGAGAAAAATCTTGAAACCTACCTGCGTTTCGCGCCGGGGGATGTCAACGCGATGCTGCTTCAGGGCAAAACCTTCTATTCTATGCATTCGTTTCAGAAAGCGGCGGGTGTTTTGCAGACGATAATCCCGGAGTTGGGAAAGATCAGCGTGGAAAAGGGGCATGATTGCAAACTGTATCTCGGACTGGCATATTACCATCTTAAAAAATACCCGCAATCCATAGAACAATTCGAATCCCTGACCGCGGACGGTTCGAGTATCGCGGAGTACTTTTTCGAATACTTCTCCGCGCTCTGTTACTCTGACCAGATCGATAGCGCCGCGAAATTATTGAGTGATAATTCTCCCGCGCTTGATAATACTGTCCGGCATGAATCCCTCTATTTAATCGGGACGCTGCTATGGAGAAAGAAACTTTACCGTAAAGCCGTCACCTATTGGAAAATACTCAATAATGAAAATCCTGAGTTTAAGGATATAGGCGAATTGAAGAAAAAATACTCGCCTCTGGTGGAATCCCAAGTGTTCGATTTTCTATATACCGACGATGAGAGTGTAGAAAAAAACATCAGAGCCGCCCTCACTATCCCGAAGGATAATTTTATCATAAAACGGGAAAATTATTGGATTATATACGACCAGACACGCTGTTTTATTCTCAACCGCACAATCTCCCCCTTTACCTCTACTGATATGGACGACTGCGCTTCCCAGATACAGGAGAACCGGCTATCGAATAATGACTGTACGCTTCTATCGTATCTTTATGTGGACGAGCAGAGCAGGCAGATGAAGGTATTTAATCAGATGGAATCGTTCGCCGAGAAACGGTTTTTAAATTTCTTTTTTGATAAAATGGCCGCGGTCGCAGCGCCCGAATCCGACCTATAGATTCTTTACCGTCTCCGGTAGAATTATCCCGCTCTTTTTCGCGTCCTGCTTCTTATTTTCCCTTTCCGTTTCCTTCGCGGATATTATCAGCATCTGGAGACGGTTCTCGATATTCGCCATACTGATGTCGGGGTCGAAGTCCAACGGGACGATCTGGATATGCGGAAAAATCTTCTTGAGCGACTTTATCATCCCGCGCCCGGTGATATGGTTCGGCAGGCATCCGAACGGCTGTACGATAACGAACGAGTTCACGCCGTGCTCGGCAAGCATAAATATCTCGCCCGGCATCAGCCATCCCTCGCCCACCACATACGATACGTCGATTAGCCGCTTGATCCGTTCGATCACGTCGTAGATATTATACTGCGGGTCTGCGTAACGGAATCCCCGCATCACCTTCGACACCTGCATGACCGCCGAGTCAAACAGGCTTTCCTTGATATTCGAGATCAGCAGGTTGAACCCCGGATTAGGTACCAGCCTGCGGAGACTCTTATCCCGTTCTACAATCGCCGTGCGGCGGAAGAAATCGAGCATAGACGGGATAACCACTTCCATTCCGTGCCCCTCGAGATACCGTTCGATATTACGGTTAGAGGTCGGATGATAGTTCAGCAGGATTTCGCCGACAATCCCCACTCTCGGACGACGGGTTTTCATCCGTACCGGTATCCTGTTGAATGCATGGACGGCCTCTTCGAGAATAGCCAGCAGAATCTTCTTGGAACGCGCGATATTGGCGGTTATCCGCTTCAGGTAGATATCGAACAGGTAATCGGTCTCCCCCTTGATAATCTCGTAAGGCCGCATCCTCCTGCGCATCAGTTCGAGCCCGTCCACTATACATATGCCCCATAGCGAACGTATCTGGAAACGTATCCCGATCTTAAACCCGGGATGAATATTCTTGGTATCCTCTCCGGTGGTGATAATCGGTATCTGGGGATACCCCGCCTCGTCGAGAGCCTTCCGCGCGAGTCCGGAATACTGCCCCGCGCGGCAGTCGTCGCAGTTTTTCGCGAGACCGATTGCCACCTCGTCGGGGGAATACGTCCCCTTCTCGAGCAGCGACAGCGCCTCGCCGATATTCACCTGCGCCGGGAAGCAGATATCGTTATGCACGAACTTTTTACCGAGTTCGAACGCGCGGTCGTCGGCAAGCGGCATCGGCATCACCCGGTACCCGAGGGTATTCAGGATTCCCGACGCGAGATAGGTAAACGCCGGAGAAAGGTTCGGCGTCAGGATAATTTTTTCCTTCCGGTGCCTGCGGATATATTTCGATACGAACGCGTTCTTGAGCTCGGTGAGCTTCTGAGGAATGGTCGTCTTTTTATCTTTTTCCCGCTTGGAACGGATAGTCTCGATAAAAGATTTGATACGGATATTGATCGGCCCGACCGCCTCGCCCTCGTCGAGCTTGAGGATCAGGGGCTCCCTGCCGGATACTTCCCGCATCACACGGCTCATCTCGTCGGAGATAATCGCGTCATGCCCGCATCCGAAACTGACGATCTGCACGATCTCGAGGTTCGGGTCTTTCGCCGCGAGAAGCGCCGCGCTCGCCATCCGGGTATGGTACGGGATCGTCGTGTCCATCCGTATATTCCGCAAATCCTGCTTATTCAGGTCGGTGAGCGAATCGAGCACCAGCACCGGGATACCGAGACGGGTGAAATGGGACGACAGGTTGTGATTGACCAGCTCGTCCGCGTGATACGGACGCCCCGCCAGCACGACCGCGAAGTTATTCGTACCGCGCAGGGAACGGAGAACTTCCTGCCCGGCGCGCTGTAATTCTTTCTTAATTCTCTTGAATACCTTTTCCCCTTCGCGGATAGCCTTACTCACCATCCGTTCCGGGAGGCCGAATGTCTTCACAAGGAATTCCTTAGTCTGCTCTATCCTGAGTTTATGATTGAACCAATGAAACGTCGGGTGGTCGAACGGTATTCCGAATTTCCCCTCGGGGTCGTCGCTGTTCTGGATAATCAGGGGATAGCCCTGCACGATCGAGCAGACATGCGATCCCTCGGCGGACGAGTTATCCAACGGGACGCGGATCATCATCGGCATAAAGATTCTATCGACCTTCTGCGCGATCAGGTCCTGCACATGCCCGTGCGCGAGCTTCGCGGGAAAGCATACCGTATCCGACGGGACGTACGACAGACCGCTGTCGAACAGTTCGTAACTGCTCCGCCGCGACACCACGACCTCATAGCCGAGCGATGTAAACACCGCTTTCCAGAACGGGACACCCTCCCAGAAGTACAGGACGCGCGGGATGCCGATACGAATTTTCCGTTTCGGGCTAAACACCTTAGGCTCATAGTCGGCGAACAGGAGCTTATGAGTCAGCTTCATCATATCGGGAACCTGCCCCATCTCCTTGCGGGTACGCCCGAACAGTTTCTTGACTTCCGGGTTGGACGGGTCGCCGATAATCTCGCCGCGTTCGCAGCGATTGCCGGTGATATAAAACGTACCGTCGCTGAAACTGACCACTGTGCGGGAGCAGTTATTCGGGCAGTACGGGCAGATATTGCCCGGCTCCTTCGTATAGAAAAACGCCTCCATAAAATCGAGGCCGATGAACGAACTTTTAAACTCCGCGTTCTCGCGCTGTTTCTTGTCGGCATACTCCTTCGTGAGAAGCGCGATACCCACCGCGCCCATATGGCCGGGGTACGGCGGACGGATGACGCTTCGGCCGGTGTACTGCTCGAGCGCGCGCAGTACCGCGTCGTTACGGAACGTCCCGCCCTGCACGACGATGACCTCGCCGAGCGAGTCGAAGTTCGAAAGACGCACGACCTTAGTAAACACGTTCTCTATGACCGACCGGCACAGTCCCGCGAGAATATCCTCCGTGGTCTTGCCGTTCTTCTGTTCCGTGATAATGGAGCTATTCATAAACACGGTGCATCGCGAACCGAGACGGGACGGGTGTTCCGCCTTGAACGCGCGCCGGGCGATGTCGTCCACCGGGATACCGAGCGATCGTGCGTAGGTCTCGATGAAGGAGCCGCAGCCCGCCGAGCAAGCCTCGTTCAGCACGATGCCGGTCACGATGCCGCTCTTGAGGCTGATCGCCTTCATGTCCTGCCCGCCGATATCGAGGACAAACGTGACCTTCGGCGCGAACCGCTGGGCGGCCTCCGCGTGCGCGACAGTCTCCACCGTGTGATAATCCGCGTGGAACGCCTTCGCGAACAGCATCTCGCCGTAGCCGGTAGTCCCGGTGCCGAGGATGCGGAACTCCACACCCTTCTTACGGTACTTGTCGCGGAGCTCGATCAGGGAGTTTCGGATCACGGTGAGGGGATCGCCCATATTGTTCCCGTAGAACAAGTCGACGACTTCGCCGTCCGTATCCAATAGGACGAACTTGCTGGTAGTGGAACCCGCGTCGATCCCGAGATACACGTCGAGGACGCTCCCGGAAGGGTACTCCTTCGGGATGAAATCGGGTATCTTATGACGCTCGATGAACTTATCCTGCGCATCCCGATCGGGGAAGAAATTCTCTATCTCATAGGTAAGGTTCTTTTTCCGGTTATTGTTGTAGTCGGCGAGCGCGGCCAGCGACTTCTCCCGCTGGTACATCGACGGGGTATCGGGAAACATGGCCTCGATAGAGATAGCGGCGCCCCATGCGACCAGTATTTCGGGATGTTCCGGTATGACGATATCGTCCTCGGAGAGGCGGAGACGTTCCTGAAATACCTCGACGAGTTTCGGGTTGAACGTCAGCGGGCCGCCCTCGAAAATGACCTTCGGGGTGAAGTCCATCCCCTGCGCGAGTCCGCCGATGGTCTGTTTGGCGAGCGCGTGAAACGACGATAAGGCGATATCCTCTTTCGAGACTCCCTGGTTCAGGAGGGGTTGGATGTCGGTTTTCGCGAACACCCCGCAGCGCCCGGAAATATCGTAGACCTTAGCGCCCTGTTCGGCAAGACGGCCGAATTCTTCGGGCTTGATATGGAGGATTTCCGCGATCTGGTCGATAAACGCCCCGGTGCCGCCCGCGCAGCTCCCGTTCATACGCATGTCGGTCGCGACAAGCTGGCCGGTATCCTCCTCGAAACGGAAGAAGATGACCTTGGCATCCTGTCCGCCCAGTTCGATCGCGGCGCGCACGTCTTTATAGAATGTCTTGATAGCGAGAGAATTAGCGACCACTTCCTGTATGAAAAACGCGTTGAGGATCTCCGCGATAGTCGACCCGCCGCTCCCGCAGACCGCGACATCAAATTCCGCATCGGGGAATCTTTCATGCGCCGCCGTCAGCATTTCCAGAACGACCTTCGCCTGCTCGGCGTTATGCCTGCGGTATTCGTAAAAGACGAGTTTGTAATCGGCAGGATCAGTAACCGCGATTTTAACTGTCGTCGAGCCTACGTCCAGCCCGACACGATAATATGCGGAACGCATATCCTCTCCTGTATTTTTAACTTCCCCTTTCGGGGTACCCCGGCCGAATAATCGCCGCGTAAATAATAATACTAACGGAAACATTTATCAAATATTTGCGATATTTCCCACTAAAATAATCATTACACGGTGTTTCTAAACGGTTGGTTAATGAAGGCTCTTAGAATAATCCATCCGGCAGGGTGTGTCGGCGAACAGGTGAAATAGTTCGACAAGCGCTCGCCATGACGCCACACCCGTCTCCCTTCGTAAAAGGCAGGCATTGACATGAGAGATTTGATATAGTTCGGATACTATTCCGGGTGATTGAGGCATTCCCTTACCGCGGCGGAAAGGGTGGAAATATTCAGGGGTTTTTGGAGGAATTTTTTAATATTCAGGGATTGCGAACCCATCGATAAATCGTTCACTTCCAGTCCGCTCATCAGAATAATAGGGATTTCCCGCGATATTTCATATACCTTGTCAGCGAATTCCATACCGGTCATACCGGGCATATTCTGATCGGTGATAATCAGATTTAAATCCTCATCACCTGAACGGACTAATTCGATCGCTGATATAGGGTCGTTCATCGAATGAACCCGATACCCGATCTGAGATAAGAATATCGAGATAAAACGGGAGACCGCCGCTTCGTCGTCCACCAGCAGGATAGTTTCCGTACCTTTTTGCAGATCCGGGATAGGTTCGATAGCCGCGTCGGCGGGACTATTGTCATAAGCGGGAAATGTTACCGTAAACACCGTCCCGATATCCTCGGTACTCCTGACGGTAATGTCACCTCCATGATTTTTAACAATCCCGTGCACCATGGAAAGCCCCATCCCGGTACCCTCGCCGGCGGCTTTAGTAGTGAAGTACGGCTCGAATATCCGGTCGATGACATTCGGGGGAATTCCGCCGCCGTTGTCCGCGACGGATAAGTCGTAGAAACCGTTATGCTTTTCCGAAAGCCCTATCCTGAGGATACCCCCTTTCAACTTCATCGCATGAGCGGCGTTCGCGCAAAGATTGAGCAGAATCTGGTGAATCTGCGTCGGGTCTCCCAGAATAACGGCGCTTCCCGCTGAAACCTCCGTAACGATCTCAATCGACGCGGGAATCGACGCGCGTATCAGCTTGACCGCCTCTTTGACTAATGCCGCCAGATCGAGGGGGAGCTTCTCCTTCTCTTTCATCCTGCTGAACGTCAGAATCTGTGAAACCAGTTCGGCGGCGCGCCGGGATGCGATAACAATCTCGTTTATCTCAAATGGGTCATCGTCAGTATCTTTCATCTTTCGCTGAAGAATTTCCGCGAACCCCATGATAGCGGTCAGGATATTGTTGAAGTCATGCGCGATCCCCCCGGCGAGAGTCCCGATAGCCTCCATTTTTTGGGACTGCCGGAGCTTATTCTCCAGTTCGTTTTTCTCGGTAACATCCTCGACCAGCGAAACCATCAGGTTCTGGTCGAAAATCGGGATATTTTTAGCGTTTACAATTTTATGCGAGCCGTCCTCTGTGGTGATTTTTACTCCCTCCCAGTGCATCCGTTTAGGGTCGCCGGAGGAAATATCGTCCATAATCCTCTTTTTTAACTGTTCGCGATATTCGGGGTCGGGATATACTTGTTCGAAGAATTTCTCTACACCGGTAATTTTATCGGCGGGCCATCCGTATATCTCGGCAAACCGCCTGTTCATATAATCCGCCCGGCCGGAATCGATATAATTCACGGCCAGGCCGATCGGCATATTTTCTACAATCGATTCGATATAACGGTTCCTATTCTCAAGACTTTCAATCAGCTTCTTTTGTTCATTGATATCCTTGAACACCCCGAACATTCTTAACGGACGAGTATTGATACCCTGTTCGACCACCCTTCCTTCAATTTCTATCCAGATGTACTCGTTATTTTCAAGTAAAATTCTGCACTTCATCGATAGGGAACTTTTTTGACTGAGCAGTATCCGTTTAATTTCATACAGAAACTCCGGCCTGTCCCCGGGATAAACTAATGACAATACACCTTTGCCTTTAATTTCGCTCTGAACATCCTTCTTCTGCGGGAAGGGAAAGAATTCGGAAATAGCGATGGAGTTTTCGGTAACATCCTATAATGCGCCCCAAAAACTGGACAGGCAGTTAAGGTGAAATTTTGCTGTGGATATTGTAAAATACAGAAGGAGAAAAACAATGTCACAGCGAACCAAGCATTCAGCGGAATTCAAGGCGAAAGTTG
>JABLXV010000090.1 GCA_013177895.1 Brevinematales bacterium
TATCATTGGAAATAAATAGGGATTAATATAATACCGGACGCGGAAAATGTCAACAGGGTGTCAGTTTGTCGACGATAGCGCGAAGGGTATATTGAGATATTTGATCTTGTTCACAATCTGGACGCCCTTCGGCGCGTCGATCTCCAACGGGAACGTATATGCCCCGGGCGCGTCGACAGACGAGCAGTCGACCGATACGGTGATTTTTTCCTTATAGCCGGACAGCAGACTGCCCGGGATATTCAGGATCAGAAGCACCTGCGGGGGTTGCGGGGTGGAGTACCCGGGGGCGAGATTGTTCAGCTTCACGGGGAATACGTCCTCGCGCGTCAGCCGTTTCTCCTGTATCTGCACCACGACCAGCACCTCGGACGGTTTGACCTCCGTGATGGATGCGGGAAGGGTGAGCTTCACGATTTTCTCGATATTGTTCGTAATCCCGCTGATATCGATAGGGCCGGTCTCGATATACTGGAGATCCTTGAACGCCTCGGACGCCCCGTGCACCGACGCCTCGTTCGTATTAAGGACGATACTCTCCATGACAAATCCCTCGGAGACCTGCCCGATGATCTTCGGCTTGATCGGGAGATTTTTTATCTCAAGGCGGTCGATTTTTAATGTGACGTACTGTTTCTTCAGGTTAACCTGAAATTGCAGGTCGGGGTTGGTCAGGTTGATGGATATCTTATACTCGTATTCCCCGATACGGGCGTTGGTCAGGTCGACATACGGGTTTATTTCTTTCAGGAGCGAGTTATTCTTGATGATATTCTTCCGCGCGTTGACGGAAAGTTCCGCGATCGTATCCGAACTGTTGACGAGCACCATATCCGGCGGGAGATTCACGAACGCGATCGGCAGGTTGAGCGTATTCTCGGTCAGTTCGAGCGAATTGACATAGTACCAGATACCCACCGCCATCAGGACGGAGACCAGTTTCTGAACCCAGTTGTGAGTGGCGAAGTACTTGAGTTTAGTCCACACTGAGGATTTCATTCAATCTCCTTGAGAATTTTTCAGCGGGTATATCGTACTCCAGTTTCCCGTTATGCGCGAGCGATATTTTACCGTTCTCCTCCGAGACGATAATCGAGATAGCGTCGGTATCCACCGTGATCGCGACTCCCGCGCGGTGACGGGTACCGAGCCGCTTCTTCGTCTTGAACGCCTCGACGATCACGCCGGGGATAATCACCCTGGCAGCGATCAGTTTATCTCCCTCGACGATAACCGCGCCGTCATGGAGGACATTCCCTTTATAGAAAATGGAGAGTATCAGGTCGGTCTGTATCAGCGCGTCGAGTTTGACCGATTCCTCCACCAGGTCGCGGAGACCGACGTTGCGCTCGAATATGATGAGCGCCCCGCTTTTATCCTCGGACAGCATGATGATCGAACGGGATAGTTCCATCAGCGCTTCTTCGGTGATTTTCCCCTTGATCGCGCTCAGCCCGCTTCTCCCGACACGCGACAGGAGCCGGCGGATTTCCGGCTGGAAAAGTACGACGATCAGGATTACCCCGTAGGTGATGACATATTTGAACAGCCATGCGAGCGTATTGAGGCCGACGAGGTTCGCGATAATGCTGATGGCGATGATGACGATAAAACCCTTCAGTATCGTGATGGAGTTCGTATCCTCGAAGAGACTATAGAGGAAATAGATAAAGTATGCCACCGCCAGGATGTCGATTATATTGACGAGAAACTGGACGATGGGGATATTCAGCAAATATTCCATCTGCGCGCCTTTTAAGTATTATATTTCTATTTTCGGTTTTTCAGTATATAATATATAACTATCAAATTATAACATGAAACTCCGGTTTTCCCAAAGATTTCGTAAAATATTCGGAGAGTCGTTATGTCCCGGAATACCAACCCGCCGCGCGTGAAAAAATCCACGCAGGACGAATTAACGGTTATCCCCGGTATCGGGAAAAGTCTCGCTAAAGACCTGCGTCTGCTCGGGTACGGGCATGCCGCCGAACTGAAGGACGCAGACCCGATGCGGATGTACCGCCGTTTGTGCGAACTGACGGGGGCGCGGCAGGACCCATGCGTCCTGTACGTGTTCCGGTGCGCGGTCTATTTCGCTAGCGAATCCGCGCACGACCCTGAACTGCTCAAGTGGTGGAACTGGAAAGGAAAAACCTATCGTACGGAGAGGACTGATATATGAAACGTTTCCTGATGAGCTTTGTTTTCGCGTTCAGGGGGATTATCCTGAGTTTCAGGGGGCACCGGAATATCTGGGTGCAGTTCGTAATCGGCGCGGCGGCGGTCGCGCTGTCGTTCTGGCTCGCGCTGCCCATGATGGAATTTATCATTATTATCATCATGTACTTGTTCGTCATCATCCTCGAAATGATGAATACCGGCATCGAGGCGCTGGTCGACCATGTTTCGCCGGAGTATCACGAGGAGGCCGGTAAGGTCAAGGATATCTATGCGGGCGCGGTGCTGATGGGCGCGTTCCTTTCCGCGATAGTCGGCGTGATTATCCTCGGGCCGCCGCTCGCAGCGAAGCTCCGCGCGCTTTTCGGGATATCCTGATGGCGGCGTGTTACAGGGCGGTATTGTTCGATCTCGACGGAACCCTGCTGGATACTCTCGACGATCTCGCGGATTCGATGAACGCCGCGCTCGCATCGATGGGTTATCCCGGGCATCCCCGCGACGAGTACCGTTACTTTGTCGGGGACGGAGTACGGGCGCTCGCGGAACGTGTCCTGCCGGAGAACGCGCGGGAACAGGCGATTATCGCCGGATGTCTGGCGGCGATGGGGTATGAGTACGACCGGCGTTGGGACAGCAAGACGCGGCCGTACGAAGGTATCCCCGAACTTCTCGACCATCTCATGGGTATGCATATAAAAATCGCGATACTTTCGAATAAGCCGGACGGGTTCACGCGCGCGGTGGTTAAAAAGCTGTTATCGCGGTGGGAGTTCGATAAGGTATACGGAGCCGATCCGCCGGGGATTCCGGTCAAGCCCGATCCTGCCGGGGCGATCCGTATCGCGTCGGAACTGGATATACCCCCGCGCGAATTCCTATACCTTGGCGATACGAACACGGATATGCGTACCGCGATTTCCGCGGGCATGTTTCCCGTAGGCGCGGCATGGGGATTCCGTACCCGCGCGGAGCTCGATGCCGCGGGGGCGATGGCGATCGCGGACACCCCGTCGGACGTACTCCGCATTATGACGGCGGATTGCCTATGATGGAAATACTCCAGATCGCGCTGATCGGGCTGGTATCGGGGATTACCCCGGGGCCGTTACTCACCCTCGCTATAGCGCAGACGGTAGCGCATCACCGGAACGAGGGTATCAAAACCCAACTTGCGCCGCTGATCACGGATATCCCTATCGCTGCCGTTTCCATCCTTTTGTTATCCGGCGTAGCCTATTCGAATATCGTGCTGACGGTCATTTCTTTCGTCGGGGCGGGATTTATCGGGTATATGGCTATCCGTAACTTTATTCCGCCGAAAACCGAACAAATCATCGATACGAAACCGAAATCGCTGAAAAAGGGGATAATAGCCAATTTCCTAAACCCCGCGACATACCTGTTCTGGATAACTATCGGGGGGCCGGGACTGCTTCAGCAGGCGAAGGACGGGATCGGATGGGCTATTCTGTATGTGTTGGTGTTCTATACCGCAAATCTCGGAACTGCGATCACGGTAATCTTTCTTGCCGACCGTTTCAAGGGGCTGACGGGGAGTAACGGGTATAAATGGATACTGCGCGTGCTCGGCTTGTTTCTGCTGTTTTTCGCGGGGCGTCTGGTGTGGGAAGGAATACACAGAATAACGAATTAACTATAGACATTATGAAGCATTTCTTTTAAAATAATACTGTATATCCGTAATTCGGATGGGGGTATCAGGTGGACTTGTCCGGGAAAATCCTTCAGAAGCGGTATCAGATGACCGGCCCGATCGGCGAGGGCGGGATGAGCTTTGTCTATCTCGCGTCTGATCTGGAGAAGCAGAATCGTCAGGTAATCGCTAAAATACTCAAATCGAACGTCTCATCCGTGAGGACGGAGGATTATATCCGTTTTCATTCCGAAGCCACCGCCGTATCCAAACTGCACCATCCGAGTATTGTCGATGTACTCGATATCGGGGAGCAGGACGGATACCATTTCCTGATCATGGAGTATATCGACGGGAAAAGTATGCACCAGCTCCTGAAATCGGGGATGCGTTTCTCTATCGATGAGAGCGTCTCCTTCGCGTATCAGCTTGCCCAGGCGTTGGAGTATATCCACGGCAAGGGAATCCTGCACCGGGACATCAAGCCCGGAAATATCATGGTTTTCGACGTCAAAAAGAAAGGGGCTGCCGAAAAGAAAGTGAAACTGATCGATTTCGGCCTAGCCCAGATCAAGGACTTCAACGAGATAAAAAATTCCGACGACATCGCGGGGACGTTCAGCTATATGTCTCCCGAGCAGAGCGGGATGATCAAGCAGAAGGTGGACGAACGCAGCGACCTCTACTCGCTCGGCGTGGTCTTCTATCAGCTCATCAGCGGGCAGCTCCCGTTCCAGGCGGACGACATCATGTCGCTGATGCACCAGCATATCGCTACCCCGCCGCCGCCGTTATCGAAGTATGTAAAAAATATTCCCTCCATTATCGAGAAGATTATCAATAAACTGCTGGAAAAAGAGCCCGAAAAGCGGTACCAGAGTTCGCACGGGTTATGCGGCGACCTTAAAAAGTATATCGAGGGGGACGAAGGTTTCGAAATCGGCGGGGAGGACCGCGTCGTCCGGCTGAATCAGCGAACCTATCTCGCCGGCCGCGACGAGGAAATGACCGCGCTGAAAACCAAGTACGAACGGTCGCTGCAGGGCGAGGGTAGTTTAGTCCTCATCAGCGGGGAAGCCGGCGCCGGTAAAACCCGTCTCACCGAGGAATTCCGCAGGCAGGTCATCCGTAACGAAGGCGTCTGTCTTGAAGGGCGGTGTTTTTCGGGGTTGAGCAAGACCCCGTATAAGCCGTTCAAGGATTGCCTGAACCATTACCTCCTTCTCTACGCGAATTTTAAACCTGATAAGCAGGAAACGGTAAAAACCGCGCTGAGGAAAGCGTTGGGAGAACTGGGCGGGCTGATCCTGAAATTAAAGCCGGAGATGGGGGAGATTATCGGGGAATGCCCCCCGCTCGTGGAGCTCGAACCGAACCGTGAGAATATGCGATTCCTGATAGAGGTGTCCCGTTTCTTTCGGACGCTTGCCGATATTGAGAAAGGGCTGGTCATCATTCTGGAAGACCTCCATCTTGCCGACGAGGGCACTCTCATGCTGATCGAGGAAATCCAGAAAGAGATGAAAAATTCGAAACTCCTCCTGATCGCGAACTACCGTGTCAACGAGATACCCGCGGGGCACAGCCTCTACCACATTATCCGGGAATCCTACGAGAATCAGCTCCCGCTGGAATCGATCCAGCTTCGCGCGTTATCGCGTCCCGATATAGAAAGAATCACCTGCGGGATGCTTTCCGAGTGCCCCGAAAATATCGAGGATATTATCAGCCTGATCTATACGAAAAGTAAGGGAAACCCGTTCTTCGCGATCGAGATTGTCAAGCAGATGGCGGACGACCGCGCCATCAGGATTGAGGACGGGCGATGGGTGTTCGACCGCGAGAGTATCGGGCGGATACAGATTTCCTCGACATTGCTGGATATTATTTTTAACCGCATCGTCCTGCT
The DNA here is from genome assembly GCA_013177895.1 of Brevinematales bacterium. Lineage (GTDB taxonomy): Bacteria > Spirochaetota > Brevinematia > Brevinematales > GWF1-51-8 > GWF1-51-8. The sequence continues at coordinate 5,748 of JABLXV010000090.1, forward strand.
GAATAAAAAAGAACGGTTTGTCCTGAGATGGGCGGCGCTGATCGGCAGGAAATTCCAGGTGGGCTTCCTCCTGAAACTCGCGAAGGCGTTGAATCCCGAATATCAGGAAACCGAGATTGTCGGGATGATCGACAACTCTATCCGGCTGGGGCTTCTCGACGAGGATTATAACGAGAAGGGAATCGTGGTATTCGTCCACGACCGTGTCCGCGAGGTGTTCGAGGAACAGAACACCCCCGACGACCGGAAGAAGATACACCAGACTATCGCCGAACTGATCGAACAGGATACGGATAACGGCGACAAAAACCGCCTGTACGAACTTGCCAATCATTATTATTATTCGGACTGCTGGGATAAAGTGCTGGAATACCTCATTCCCGCCGCCGAACAGGCGAGGGACAATTTCGCCAACGAGGACGCTATCCGTTACTATAAGATGGCGCAGGAATTGATGGAGAACGCCGGATTGCAGGAAAGCGACCCGTGGCTGGGCGTTCGTGTCAACCTCGGGAAACTCACTCTGAATATCGGGCGTTATGACGAATCAATCGCGATCCTCCAGTCGGCGCTTCCATTCATGGAATCCCCGTTGGAAAAAGCGAAGATATACCGGGAAATCTGTACCGCCTACCTGAAAAAAGGGGATAAGGCGAAATGCGAGGAGAACGGTAAACTCGGGCTGAACCTGCTCGGGGAATACCTCCCGGTAACCAAACACGGCGTGTATATTAATATTTTCATGGAATTCCTCAGACGCGGGGTACACGACCTGTTTCATTTCATGTACCGTAACCGGGAAAAGAAACGAATGAAGAATAAATCCCGTTATGAGAAAGACCGGTTGATCGTCTGGTTCTATATCACCCTCAACTGGATCTATATTATCAACGATTTGGATAAATTCATACGCTGCTCGATCAGGATGTACAATCTCGCCGAATCCCGCCTGGGGAAGTCGAAAGAGCTGGGTATGGCGATGGGCGCGTATGCCGCGTTGATTATGGCCATCCCATTCTTCAGGACGTCGCTCCGAATTCACTTCCGTGCGCTGAAGATGCGGAAGGAGCTCAGGGACGATTGGGGTATCTCGCAGAGTTTCCAATGGATGGGGTATTGTTATCAATGGATGGGCGAGTTCCACGAGAGCCAGAAATATTTCGAACAGGCGAGGCAGGGGTTCAGCCGGATAGGCGATATGTGGGAGCAGGGTATTACCGAGGGCGGGATGGACTTGAACTGTATCTACCTCTCCGAATACGATGAAAGTATCGAATACCTGCATAGTTATCTCAAGATCAGCGAGTACTCCAAGAATTATTTCGGGCTGTCGAGCGTCTATGTGGACTATATGTGGCTCAATAACGAGCGCGGGGATTTCGTACTGGCCAACGTATGGACTGAAAAATGCAGCAAGCTCCTGGCGGAATACCCGATCCCGATATCGATATGTAATTTTCATATGTATTCCGGCGAACAGTGCCTGATACGGGAGGATTTTCCCGAGGCGGTCAAGCATCTCGAGGAAGCGAAGCTCGTGCATGAGAACAACTCGCTGATGGATCAGTATGTCAACCAGCTGTACGCCGATCTGGCGGAGGCCTATCTCGGGATGTATTTCATCGAGAGCAATAAGCGCCTGAAAAACCGGTATATGCATCTCGCGGTACGTATGAGCGAAACCGCGGTGAAGAAGAACCGCAAATGGGTTACCCATTACGGGAAAACGCTCAGAATAAAGGGAAAGATACTCGCGGTACAGGGAAATCACGGCGCGGCGGAAAAATTTTTCCAGCGCGCGGTGAAGTGGGATTCCGACCTCGGGCGGAACTTCGAACTGGGACGGGATTTCCTGGATTACGGGATTTTCCTGCGGAACACCGGACGCATACGCGAGAGCCGCGCCAAACTCGAATCGGCGTACCGTCTCTTCCGCAGCGCGCATTCCCGCGAGTATATCCTCAAGACCGGCGACCTGCTGGGTATCCGCGAGGAAAGCAGCGGTACGATGGAGAAGTTTCAGGCCAAGCAGCGGCTTACTTCTATCATGCGGATGATCCAGAGTATCAGCGCTATCCTCAATCTGGACACCCTGCTCGAGAGTATCGTGATGCGGATGGTCGAATATACCGGAGCCCAGCGCGGATTGGTATTCCTGAAGAACAGCGATACCGGCGAGCTCGAAGTGCGGGCGATGAAAAATATGGACGGGACGACCGATATCCTCTTCTCCTCGCACGTCGTCCGTCAGGTGTTCCAGAAGGGAGAATCCATGATTACCGGGAACGCCGCGCAGGACGAAGCGTTCTATGAGTTTATGAGCGTGGTCAATTTCCACCTGAAATCGATTCTCTGCGCGCCGATAAAGCTGCACGAGCAGGTTATCGGGGTGTGTTATCTGGACAACCCCATGTCGAGCTCGGTATTCTCGCGGGACGACGTGGAGCTGATCGAGGTGATACTCAGTCAGGCCGCGATCGCGATCGAGAACGCCAATATGTACACCCTCCTCGAGGGGCGTGTCGACCAACGGACGCGCGAACTCAATCAGGCCTACGATATTATCAAGCAGGACCTCCGCCTCGCGAAACGGGTGCAGGAGAGTCTGCTTTCGTCCGGCACTATCGATATTCCCGGCATCGATTACCATATCGAGTATTCCCCGATGTCGGAGGTGGGCGGCGATATTTACGATGTTTATATGATGGATAACGGAGTATTGCGGATATTTCTTGCCGACGCGACCGGGCACGGGGTACAGGCCGCGTTGATGACGATGCTGATCAAGAGCGAGTACGAGCAGTTGAAGGGCACGGTCTCGGCTCCGTCGGAAATACTGGAAATTATGAATACGGAGATATTCAATACTTACCGCGCCCTGACGGTGTTTTTCACCGGGATTATCTGCGATATCCATATCGATGAAAAGAAGATCGTATTTGCCTCGGCGGGGCATCCCGACCAGTACCTGTTCAGCGGAAAGAAGCTGTATTTCCTGAAATCCACGGGCAAGCTGTGCGGGAGTATGGCCGATGTGAAGTATTCGCAGGTCGAGATGAAATTCGGTAAAAAAGATAAACTGGTGCTTTTCACCGACGGATTGTTCGAGGAATTCAATCCTGAGGGAGCAGAGCTCGGATTTGAGAAACTTTCGGAGATGGCGGAGTCGGTCGCGGAGATCTCGACAGGCCAGCCGGTCAAATGGTACTGTAATCAGCTCAAGGGGATTATGGAACGCCACCTCGCGGGATGCCCCCGGAACGACGACCTCACGATCATCGGCCTCGAACTGTTAAAATAAGGGCGGTTCCAAAAACTATCGATATTTATAACAATAGTATTTATTATTCTTTATAACACGCCCAATGGTCACTTCATTGTCCTCTTTTCCTTTATAATTTGATTGAAAAGAGGGTTTTTAAAAGTGCCCATAATTATCCTATGGCTTAATCAGGTGCGACTCAATATATTGGGGACGCACACCGGGCATGGGCTGTCCCAAAAAACCCACATTATAGAAGGCTTGTCATTGCGAACCCCGCGCTGCAATATATTTTCGATGCGCGGGGTGAAGCAATCTATTTAAAGAGCCAATAAAGAATTAAATAGACTGCTTCGTCTCTTCGTTCCCTGTCTGCCGCTCGCAGTGATATAACATAACAGGTAAAATACACTTTTGAGACAACCCCATATTCGAGGGGTGATGCTTTCCTAATACGGGAGCATCGACTCCTGCCATGTAAATACCCGGATCAGGAAAAAGACGAGATACCCGAGCACCAGGAAGAACGAGAGGTAGAAGTAGAGGTAGCGGCTGCTCAGTTCGCGGTCGCCCCGCGAGAGGGATGTGATCTCCCGGTTGAAGATAATCCGGCCCCATTTTCGGAATCCCCCTATCGATGCGGCGCGTTTCAGTTTGGCGTCGTCATAATCGGGAAAAATATCCTGCAGGGTTTTATGATAGCTCGTGAATATCATCGAGAGAAGGTGTTTCCCCATGAGAAGGTTGAGGACTGCGAGGGGAAGAAATCCCAGTAAAAATAGCCAATGATTCGCGAAAAATGCCATAATCGATTTCATTCGTCTTCCTTAAAGCGTAGTTAGACCCGAAGCTGGTGCGCCCATACGGCCGCGCCGATAATCCCCGCTTCATTTCGTAACTGGGCGGGAACAATCTCCGCCCCCACATTCAGGTATTGGAAGAATTTTTCATGCTTCTTACTCACGCCGCCGCCGATAATAATCATCCTCGGCCAGAACAGTTTTTCCAGCATGGTGAGATATTCGTTAAAACGGCCGGCCCATGTCGGCCAATCGAGTTCTTCTTTTTTACGGATGAAGTCGGACGCGTAATGTTCGGCCTCTTTAGCGTTCATTTCGATGTGTCCGAGTTCGGTGTTCGGCAGCAGCGAGCCGTTATAGAACAACGCGGTGCCGAGTCCGGTCCCCACCGTAATCACCATCACCGTGCCGGGTTTTTCAACCCCGGCGCCGAAACGCATTTCCGCAAGCCCCGCGGCGTCGGCGTCGTTAATGAGCGCGGAACTGTTCCCGGATATCCGTTTTAACTCGGTCGGGAGATGTATCCCTATCCAGCTTTTATGGATATTCGCCGCGGTCAGCACCGTACCGTCACGGATAGCCGCGGGAAACCCTATCCCGACAGGCCCGCGCCAGTTGAAGTACTTGATGACCTGCCCGATGACTTCGATCATCTCGTCCGGTTTCGCGCCGGGCGGTGTGGGGATTCTGTAACGCTCCGAGAGCATTCTGCCGGTAGAAATCTCCACAGGCGCGCCCTTGATACCCGACCCGCCCACATCGATGCCGAGAACTTTTTTTCCGAACATGTTTTCTCCTCAGGTAGCTATTAATATAACCGATGAGGCTCGAAATGTCAATTATGAAAACGTTAAGGATTGAGGATTTACTCGAATATTTTAATCGGGGTTAAAGGAGGTTTTCGAGGACGTAATGGCGTTGTTTCATCGCGGCGCGGTGAAAGAGTACCCAGTCCGATTTATAGAAGTTCTTCTTCAGCAGGAAGGTTTTCTCGAAGCCCTCGGCCTCAAGTTCGACCTCGCTATGCCAATCCTCAGTCAGCGAATCTTTGTTCAGCAGAGCCTTCCTGCGCCATTCGTACTTATCGTAGTAGAACGGCCTCGGTTCGAACCAGCTCCGGAATTCGGTTCTCCAATCCTCGCAACGTTTTTCAAGATGAGGTTCTTCGTTGGATAACAGGGTAAGTATCTTACCCTCGATCTCCCCCCATTCCGCGTGCGGATACTTATGCGGGGGCTGGATAGACCGCAGGAAATAATAGATCTCCTTCGAGGCCTCGATGTAGATCCGCGGGTTGTCGCGCGAGATCAGGCCGTCCCCATGCTTAGCCTCGTATCGCCACTTGAGGTAGGGGATATCGGGATATAGCCCCGCTTCGGCGTGCCCGATATGCGGCGCGAACTTGATAAATACGTTCTTCAGCATACTGTAATTCCATTGCCCGTTCTCCCATGTCTCCGTGCGGCGGACGCAGTTCTCGTGGCTGTGCCGCCCGGAGAATCCCTGATGCGCCCATGTATCCGCGAACGTATGGATTGCTATTCCGAGACGGATAATCCTGAAACGGCGTCTGCGTTCGGCGGCAGCCTGTGAAAGAATGACCCTCGCGAACGGGGAATTCGGACGCACTACGAACGTATCCTCCGGGGTGCGGAGCGGGCGTTCGGGGAGAAAATGGAACGGGATAAAAACGCGCTTCTGGATCGACCAGTTGACGGAACGGATACCCATATAGGCGGTGCGTACCGGGTCGAACAGCATATTATCTACATGCACCGGCTTGTGCTCTGCGGCATCGTCCAGGTACTGCGAGGCGAACGCCAACCGGAGGGATTCCTTTTTCGAGAAGCCGGCCGCCCGCGCGATCACCGCGGTACAGTAATAGTGAAAATCGTCCAGCATGGTTACCCCGCCCGCCCGGATTCGAGCATCCGGTTGATTTCATCGAGAGTGGGGAGAGACGGTATCGCGCCGCGTTTTGTGACTGAGATCGCGCCCGCCGCTACCGCGAAACGGATCATCTCCGCGAACTCGCCGCGAGGGAAATCAGTCCGCCCGTCCCGCACGAAACGGTAGAGCAGCGCGGCAGTGAAGCTGTCCCCTGCGCCTATCGTATCGATGCATTCCACATGCGGCGCGGGGATAACGCCGTCACCGTCCCTGTTGCGGAAGTAGCACCCCTTATCGCCGAGTGTAACCGCGACCGTGGATATACCGCGCTCTATCAGCGCTTTCGATCCCTCCGCGTAGTCCGGCGACCCCGTCACGGTTTCCCATTCCTCGTCGGCGATCTTCACGAGGCCGGCATAATCCATCGCGGTATGAATCTGTTCCCGCGCCTCTTCGGGCGAATTCCATACCGAGGGACGGTAGTTCGGGTCGAACGAGATAAAGAGGCCGTGCTTTTTCGCGAGGTCGAGTGCGCGGAACGTCGCCTCACGCGCGGGGCTTCGGGAAAGGCTGAGGGAGCCGAAATGGAAGATTTTCGCGCCATCGAACATCGATTCGGGGATTTCGTCGGGACGGATGAGAATATCCGCGCCGGGACTCCGGTAGCAGAGCATATCCTTTTTCCCGTCGGAACGGGATGCTATGAAAAAGAGGGTAGTCAGCGCGCCGGGGTCTCGCAGGAGATGAGAGATATCGACGCCGTATCCGTCGAGCGCGTCCGCGAGAAAGCTCCCGAACGGGTCGGCGCCGACCTTGCCGAGAAACGCCGCCTTCGAGCCTAGACGCGCGATACCGGCCGCGACATTGGCGGGAGCGCCTCCGGGCACACGGGTGAAATTCGCCGCGCCGGACAACCCCTTATCGCGCTCGTCCGTCAGGAAATCCACCACCAGTTCGCCCATACTGATAACGTCGTACTTCATAGGCCTCCGCCGGAATCGGCTGATATTACTTGGACTTCGCCAGTTCTAAGATTTCCGCGTCGCTCCCGAACGTATAGGAATCGTAGGCGTAGGACGCGCCGACGATAAACGTCAGCTTCAGGACTTCTTTATCCATCTCCACAATATACAGCGCGAGGCCGTCTTTCTTGGAATGTATGGCGATATAATCGATACCCTTGATGGTTTTCAACTGCCACTTGCCTTCCTGCACGGGCTTCCCGCCGAAGGTCTGCTTGAACTTCTTGTCGGCGCCGAAATCGAACGACAGCACCACTCCGTTAAATATCCCTTCCCATTTCCCGGCGATGCCCTCGGAGGTAAGGTTTTTCGGTATACCCGGGACGCTGAACGTTACGAGCAAAGCGGCGGTGAGAAATATAGTCTTTAGCATCTGTTACTCCCTGTTTTTGTTTACTACTATAGTACTATTATAACAGGAAAAAATCAACTCTTTTACCGGGGCGCTTCGGGGGCGTATTGACGAACAAGGAAACCTAATCATTTCCTGTCACTGCGAGTCCCCAAGGGGGATGAAGCGGTCTGCATAAATTCTTATATGGTATTAAAATAGATTGCTTCTACCGCGCAATAAAAAAAATTTGAAGCGCGGCATCGCAATGACAAATCCAGTTTGTCAACAAGCGCTTCGGGAGAGGTTATTTCTTTTCTGGTTCTTTCGCAAATTAAGTGGGTAAGTAAGCTGAATTGATTCTTGAAAAGTCCATTTTACCCGTCAGCAAATACGCGATAATTTTAAAGTTCTTCTGTGACGAATAACCCCTTGCACGCGCTTTC
>JABLXV010000091.1 GCA_013177895.1 Brevinematales bacterium
TCGCCCCTTAGTACTCGGAGTACCAGTTCTCCCTTTCTTTTCGCGCTGTTTCTTTGGCTCATTTTTCGTCTCCTTCTAAGCTATATTTTAGCTTAAAAAGTGCTCGCTTTCAACTGGGGCTATTATACCCGAAACTGATTGAGATGCTCGCGGAGATCGATAAAAACACGAAAAACCTCGCGAACACGATGGCAAAATCTGTATTTTTCGAACATCCCCAATTCGGAATACTGATGAAGTACGATAATATCGAGGAACCGTCGCGGGAGGACCCGTTATATAAACCGAGCTTCGAAGGGTCGAAGTTTGTCATTTCCGTTGTGGAAGAGACTGAAGCCGACCCGGGGATATTTTCGCTGGATGGCATGACGGAAGCACCCGGCGATAAATAGGCCGCCTTTATTGAAAAGAGTCTTATTTCGTGATAAGATATTGTACTACCTGTTCAGGGGGAACCTATGAAAAAATTCATGCTGCCGGTACTATTATTTGCGACCGTGTTTACCATGCTGTCATGCGGCGGGGGTTCGGTAAAACCCGGCTCATTGCCGGATCCGGGCTACTTTATCCAGTATACAGTCCGCGAATCAGACCCGTGGCTGACCGTCAAGTACTACGTCTACCACGATAAGGTGAAGATGGTCTATTCCGACCGTCCCGGGAAATATACGCTCGTGATCGGCGACAGGATGGTCGACGTCGACGAGAAGAACAAGACATACGCTGATGTGACCGCGTTCCTGATCGACCGCGATAATCCCGCGAAGGGACTGCAGGGCTACCTCGATTCGCTTATCAAGCTGAAAGCCGCGCAGACGGCTAAACTGGCCGGTATGGTCATGTACTATGTGGTAAGCCAGTCGACGATCGGCGGTTTCCTCAGCAAGGAATACAGTTCCCACGACGATTCTAAGACGGGCGAAGCGAAGTACCTTCACCTCTATTTCTGTGACCTTCCCGAGCTGAAATCGCTGATGGACGGACTCGATAAGAATACGTCCGGGCTCGCGAAGGCTCTCGTGCAGATGCGTTTCCTCAGTCACCCCGAGTACGGCTGGCTGACCGGGTGCTCGTTTGTCGACGGGCTGACCGGGGCATGGGGTATCGACGAGTTCGGCGAGTACCCGTTATCGGACGCATCGTTCTCGCTCGACGGGCTGACGGAGAGCGGCGGAAAGTAATCCGCTGATTTCACACCCACGGCTTAACAACGACTTACCCGGAGCTTAACCATGCGTTTCATGCACATATCGGACACCCATCTCAGGGAGAAAGACGACCTCAAGGCGCTCGAGATTATTATCGATATCGCGAACTTCGAGAAGTGCGGGTATATCCTGATAGCGGGGGATTTTTTCGACGAGCCCCGCGCGCCGCTCGTACTCGAAGGCAAGGTCTCCGACATCCTCGGGAAATTCACCGGCTTCGTCTACCTTATCCCCGGCAACCACGACCTCGAATTCCTCAAGGGACGCGAACGTCTGTCGAATAACTCCGAGATACTGAACCCCGATACCGATTATACCGAACGTGATATGGAGGGAGTCGAGCTATGGGCGGTGCCCTACCGCGACAATAAAGAGTTCGCGGAGATAGGGCGTATCCCCGCCGACCCGAAGAACTCGGTACTCATGCTCCACGGGAGTTTCTACGATAACCGCCGTTTCTACGGAATGACCGATAAAAAATATATGCCGGTGTTTATGGAGGATATCGACGGGCGTTTCCGTTATATCGCGCTGGGGCATTACCATACCGCGCGGGAATGGGGCGCCGGGAAGACTACTGTGGTGTATCCCGGCTCGCTATGGGCGACCGCGGACACGGTCACCGGACGGCGTGCGGTCTATGTTACGGATACGTCGGGATGGAAGACCCACCGCATCGACCTGCCGGTGGAGTACATCCATCCGGTCGACCTGCCGGTAAATATCCGCGATACCGCCGAGACCCTGCCGGAGAAGCTCGAACGGATGCTTTCAGAGGTGGCGGACAAGGATAACGCGAAACTCTCGGTGAGCGCGCGCGGGACGATGCCCCCGGGGTTCACGTCGATCGATACCCTGCGGAGGGTGCTCGAGGACGTGCTGAACCGTTCCGGCATCAAGTGGGACGGCCTTTCGATGGAGGGTGTGGTACAGATCGCGCCGGGATTGGCGGATCATAGCTTCGTGCAGGGGATATTGGACGAGGCGGCGGATATCGCCGGGCGCGAGGGGGAAGACCCGGAAGCGGTACGGATGTACGCGATGGAACGAATCAACTCGATATTCGTAAAATAAATTATTTCCCTGCCGCCTTCTCCCCAAGTATATACAGTTCCGATATGCACGCGTTGTCGTATTTCTTGCCGGGCGATACGTCCAGAATAGTGATCCTGATCTTATCCACACGCTCCGGCGCGTCCAGTTCCGCGAGCTTACGGATATGGCTGTAGAGTTCCATATTATTATACGGGAGCTTCGGGAGTTCCGCGGTTACGCTCTTGACCTTTCCCCCCGGATAGATGAAATCCACCCGGAACTTCACCGGGACGGAGTTTTTCTTATAGAGATTCTCCGTCTTGAGGTATCCCGTCGCGATCGCGACTGCCGACACCTTGTACCCCTTCTTGATCGTGACCTCGATCCATTCGCCTACGCCGGAACCCTTCTTCCCCTCGCTCCAGCAGGTATCCAGACGGTTATCGTACAGGGAGGTGAGCGAGAATTCCTTGAACGGGTCCTGCTTGTAATTGAGGATAGTCGACGCGACCGTCTTTTTGACCGCGTCCGCCGGGAGACGGTGCGTGATAATAGTGCCCGCGTTGAAGTAGCCCGACATATCCCACGCCAGATACAGCGGGAGAGCTTCGCCGATAAGGATATTGCTGACCGTGTAGGAAAACCCGCCCGGCCACGAGGAATAGAGCGCGTCCTCCGGGAAAACGGTCTGGACAAGCCCCGACGATTTTCCGGTGAACACGGAGGTGTCCGCGACTATCTTCAGTTCTCCGATAATCCCGTCGCCGAACCCCGCGAGCGGCCTGAAATCGAGAAGGAACTGGAGATACCCGTAGGTATCGGTTAACGGGTACTGGCTGCTCATGTAGACCTCGTGGAACAAGGATACCCGGTAGTTTACCTTCACGGACGACGGCTGCTTGGGCGGGATTTTCACCCCGAAGGTGTAATAGTACGCGCCGATCAGGGGCGGCTTATCGGAGGAGATCATCATATAATCGCGGATATACCCGGGGGAAACCTGCGAAAGGACGGTACTGCCCGCGCAGGGGATTTTTATACTATCGGCCGATACGACCGGGACGGAAAACTCCTCGGCGTCCCAGTTTTTTCCCGGCGCGCCGTCTGAAAGATAGTAGACGGGGATACTTACCGGGAAGGCCGCAGTCCCGCCGTAGTTATGGAGGACGTACTCCACAGACACATCGCACGAGCTTTCCCCGAACACGAGGTTGAACACAGCCTTATCGACCGTGACCGCGTTCGCCCCGTCGACCAGCAGCGCGCCCGTGCCGATCACGGAAGGCCGTTCCACTGTATAAAAATCCGCGCTCAGGGCGCATGGGAGAAGGGATACTAACGCGGCGAACAGGAGTGGCCGAATGCGGGAAGGGACTTTTTTCATAGCGCCCCCGATTTTCGATAACGGGATATTGTAGACCCGTTACGGAAACATTACAATAAATAGGTTGTTATCAGGGGAGTATATGCCGGAGCGTTACAGGATTTGGTTATTAGTTGTAATAGGACTCGCCGTAGCCGACTACCGAACCGTAGAAAAATATCTCCGATATACAGGTGTCGTCGTACTTGGTGCCATGATAAACATCGGCGATCTGGAAACGGATACTCTTGATCGACGTACCGCCAAATCCTTCGGGAATCCAAAAAAGCCGGCAAACATGCATCACCTCTTCCTCTGTTTCGACTGATGTCTGCCAAAACTCCGGCCTATCGAAATACAAAGTTTCATGGTGCTTGTCGCCATCATACGTTGTGATATAAATATCCAATGCCCATACAGATGAATTCTTCTCTAAAATATATTCGTTCTTGAGATACCCGTTCGCGATCGCGATGACGTCAATCGTCGTATCCTCGTGAAATTCGAACTCGACCCATTCGCCCACGCCGTAACCCTTTACTCCTTCGCTCCAGCATGTCCGCAGGTCGCCGTCGATAAGGTTTTTTACCGTGTAGCTGTTTGCACCCTGCGCTTTCAGGGTTGAGGATGATGCGAACGATTTATAGGCGAATGCCGGGATGAGTTCGCCTAAATGTATTTCCTCCGTCTGCGGATCGTTATACTCTTCGCCGTAAGTACTTGCGGTACTGAAAAGTGTACAGATTATTATTGTAATGAAAAGGGGTTTCATATTCCGCTCCCGGTCGCTGTTCTTTGGATAGGGACAAGCCCGCGCATGTATTATTATAGCATATAATTGCGTTTTACCCAAGATAGAAATCTCTACGGGCTTCCCTGCAAATCCGGCGGGTCGAATTCAGGATTGTTCGGGTCGCTCAGCGGCTTGTAATCCCCCTCGGCGTACCCGAAGAAGTAGAGTTCCGAGATACAGGTGTCGTCATACTTCGTGCCGGGATAAACAGTCTCGATAGTCATCCTGATTTTTTCGGGATACATCGTATCGTCAAATACCTTCAGGAGTTGTACGCCGTTATACATATCGTCCTGAAAATCGCCGGTGATTTCCAGAAACCCGTGATAACTGTTAGGTTCGTCGGCGTCCTCGTAGAACAACTCGATTTTAAATGTTGCCGGGAAGGAGTTTTTCTTATAGGTATCGGGATTTTTCAAATATCCCGCGCCGATCCAGATTTCCGTAATCCCGATATTTCCCTTCAGCTCGAATTCGATCCATTCGCCCTCGCCGGGTCCCTTGACTCCCTCGCTCCAGCAGGTCGAAAGGTCGCGGTCGAACAGGTTCCTGATCGAATAACTATAGGAGCCCTGCGGCTTGAGGGTGGAGGATGACGACATCTTTTTAAAGATGGTAACCGGCAGGGCGTATTCCAATTCGGGGAGATGGTTATCGTATTCGGTCTGGGACGGCGAGGGAAGCGCGTCCGTATTCCGCGCGGATATTCCTGATACGGGGAGGAAAAGCGATATATAGAGAATAACGATAAATAGGCGGCTGGCGATAGCATTTTTCATAAACTACCCCTATAAAAAACCACAGGAATACTCCGGTTATTAAATAAGCAGCGCGATAAACGGGCAGGTGGTTATTATACTTCTTCCTGCTTCTCGAATTTGATCTCCACACTGTGGGGATTGATTTTACGGATGGTGAAACGGTCGGTAAATTGAGCGTTTACGCCCCGGAGAATAGCGACTATATCGACCAGCGCCTTCTCGGAGGGGTACACCGCCGCGAGGGTCTTCCGGTCTATTTCCTGATAATCGACCATCGAGAGATGTTTATTCGGGAATAGTTTGCACAGCAGGTTATTCATCTGGAATATGCCGAGCACGAATTCCTTTGCTGTGGCGGATTTTTTCAGATAGTACGAGTAAATCCTCGGCGCGAAATCGGTCATCCAGTAATGGACGAATTGGTCGATGATTTCCGCTTCTTCCAGATTAAGGAGCTTCACCATTTTCGCTAAAAGGAGCGCGAAACGGTCGTCGGAAAACACTTTATCGCCTTCCCTGAACTGCTCTACGCCAAGCCCCGAGCTTTCGGCGATTTCTTTCCATGTATCTTCGCTGAATGCCTTGAGAATCCATTCCTTTAACGCATTAAGAATTAAAATTTTCATATCCCGCTCCTTTCCCTATCAGACCTAATTTATAAAACTAATTTATTATACATTATAAGACGAAAAAATATTTAATCAATATTAATAACGAAATTTATCTCTAAAAAATCGGATATTTACTTTTTTACCGAATCCGTTTATGATATTGAACATCACTTTTAAGGAACGGTTATGATCGATAAAAAATTCGCCCGGTTAAAAGAAACGCTTCTGCATATGGAAAAAATCGCGGTGGCTTTTTCCGGCGGGGTGGACAGCACGCTTCTCCTGAAGGCCGCGTGGGAAGCGCGTCCCGGTAATGTTACCGCGTATATGGTCGACTCTCCCCTCAATAAACCCGGCGAACTCGCGAACGCACGTGAAACCGCCGGACTGATCGGCGCTCCTTTCGAGGTGGTGACGATGCCCGGCGAGCTGGATACTCCCGCGTTCGCAGAAAACACCCCCGAGCGTTGCTATCACTGCAAATACTCGCGCTTCTCGAAGCTCCGGGAACTGCTTCCCCCCGAACTGACGATTGTCGAGGGGACGAACGCGGACGACCTGAACGATTACCGTCCGGGGATGCGCGCTGTGCGTGAATTAGGCATACGCAGCCCCCTCCTTGAAACGGGGCTTTCCAAGAAAGAGATACGCGAGCTCTCGCGCCGTTACGGCCTACCGACAGCGGAACGCCCCGCGTCTCCGTGCCTCGCTACACGTATCCCGTTCGGGGAACGGATTACCCCGGAACGCCTGATGCGTATCGGAGCCGCGGAGGAGTTTCTCAATATGCGGGGGTTCTCGGTCGTGCGCGTGCGGGACACGTTCCCTACCGCCCGGATAGAGATCGTGCCGGAGGAGATGCCGCGTATGACCGACAACCGTTTACGCGCAGACCTGATCGAGCGCCTCCGCACCCTCGGATACGAGACCTTCTGCCTCGATCTCGACGGTTACCGTCAGGGAAAGATGAACCCCAAGGAAATATTGAATGGATAAGGATAAAATCAGAATATTGCTGGAGGACGTCCGCGCGGGAAGGGTTCCGGTGGACGAGGCGATGAACGCGCTCCGGCATCTTCCCTACGCCGACCTCGGGTTCGCGCGTCTGGACACCCACCGGAATATCCGGCAGGGTTTCCCGGAGGTGGTGTTCTGCCAGGGTAAAACGATCCCGCAGATAACCGCGATATTCGAACGTCTTTCCGAGTCGCAGGAACTGGTCATCGGGACGCGCGCCGGGAAGGAAGTTTTCGAGGCGCTCAAGTCCCTTTACGGGCGGGTGGAGTATTTCGAGACCGCGCGGATCGTCACATGGGGGGCGATTCCCGATCCCCGGGCGGACGGGCCGTATATCGCGGTGATTTCCGCCGGTACGTCCGACCTGCCTGTAGCCGAGGAGGCCGCGGTGACCGCCGAACTGTTAGGATGCCGGGTGGTACGTCTGTACGACGTCGGAGTCGCCGGGGTGCATCGCCTGCTCGAGCATCTGGACGTGCTTCTGGACGCGCGCGCGGCGGTGGTGGTCGCGGGGATGGAGGGCGCGCTCGCGAGCGTGGTCGGCGGTATTGTGCCTTGCCCGGTAATCGCGGCGCCCACGAGCGTCGGTTACGGCGCGAGCTTTCAGGGTATCGCCGCGCTCCTGTCGATGCTCAACTCCTGCGCGCCGGGGGTTTCGGTCGTCAATATCGATAACGGGTTCGGGGCGGGGTTTTCCGCAGGGCTGATTTTTCGCGGCGGGAGCATGTCCGCGCCTGTAAAAAAAACATCCTTAACCAAGCGGGACGTGTCCTCGTTTAACGATGACCTGAGCGCGGCTGACGGGGGAGTGGAATGAAGGCCGCCTATCTGGACTGCTTCTCAGGCGCGAGCGGGAATATGCTGATCGGCGCGCTATTGGACGCGGGGCTGCCGTTCGACGAGTGGAAGTCCGCGATGGAGTCGCTCGGGCTCCCCGAATGCGAGCCGGGTATAAAAAAAGTACAGAAGCACGGGATAACCGCGACGTACTTCGAGGTCATCGAGCGCGGGCATAGCCATGAGCATCGCGGATTGCGCGAAATAGAAGGGATTATCGGGAAGACCGGGCTTCCCCCTGCGGTGAAGGAACGCGCGATGAAGGTGTTCCGCGAACTCGCGCGGGTGGAGGGCGGGATACACGGTGTCGCGCCGGAAGAGGTGCATTTCCATGAGATCGGCGCGCTCGACACGATTTACGATATAGCAGGGACGGCGCTGGGGTTCTCGATGCTCGGGATAGAGCGGGTCTACGCGTCCCCGGTAGCCACAGGGCACGGCACTGTCAAGTGCGCGCACGGGGTATTGCCGGTTCCCGCGCCCGCGACCCTTCGCCTGCTCGAGGGGATTCCCGTGGTCGACGGCGGTATCGCGTCGGAACTGACCACGCCCACCGGGGCGGCGCTCCTTCGGGAGTTCGTCCACAGTTTCGGGGTGATGCCGCCGATGACGGTGACCGGGTCGGGGTACGGCGCGGGCAGCCGGGATTTCGACGAGCGTCCGAACCTCCTGCGGCTGACGCTCGGAGAAAGCGCGGAGGATTCCGGTACGCGCGGCGAGACAGTTATAGAAATAGTGACCAATAGCGATAATATTTCCCCGGAGACGGTCGGGTACGCGATGGAACGGCTTTTCGGGGCGGGCGCGCTCGATGTGACGGTGACGCCCGTGCTGATGAAGAAGAACCGGCCGGGGCATACGATTACGGTGATGGCCATGCCTGAGAAGCGCGGCGAACTCCTCGCCGTACTGTTCCGCGAGACCGGGACGCTCGGCGCGCGGGTGCGGACGACCGAACGGGTCGTCCTGCGGCGGGAGATTGTCGAGGCCGAGACGCAGTGGGGGAAAGTGCGGGTCAAGCTGGGGTACTTCGGCGGGGAACGGGTCAGCGCCGCGCCGGAGTACGAGGACTGCGCGGAACTGGCGCGCAAGCATGGGATACCTTTCCGGCAGGTGTACGACGAGGTGCTGCGCACGGCTAACCCCGATCTCAAGCTGAATTCAAATATCGATAAATAGCCCGTGTTGACAGGAAGTCGCGCAGCGACCGGCTAACGCCGATCTCAAGCTGAATTCAAATATCGATAAATAGCCCGTGTTGACAGGAAGGCGCGCAGCGACCGGCTAACACTGATTTCAAACAGAATGCAACTTGTTTCACACCGGGATAGGGAATATCCCCATTTTCTTTAATTCCCATGATAACACCTGCAATATATTATTTCTTAAAAGTATCAGGTGCAATTTGATCAATTTTAATATTTTCAACATATAAGTAATATGTCAAAAAAGCGTAAGAAATATTTGCTCAAGATTGGCATATAAGTGACAGGTTACAATTAAGAAGTTAAAAGTAAGAGAGGAAAAAAATGAAAATGCTTTAAAAATCCCTGAAAAACTATCCCTAACTTGCCTTCCGCTTCCTGCGGGAGGTATCACTAATTGACCCGGGTGAAACCGAGGGGTATCGCTTTCTTTCTATCATTAGAAAGATGATATGATAAAAGACCGGTGAGAAAATCCTTTTCTAATTCTGAATAATCAAATTGAGATAGAAAAGGAGTAGATAGGTTATAGGTTGGCCGCTTTCTTAGGGCAAATGACCCTGACAGA
>JABLXV010000092.1 GCA_013177895.1 Brevinematales bacterium
TTAAAATCTTCCGGGTTTTTATAACCCTTCAGAATCTCGTCTAAAACTTCTGATTTGATGGTCATTTGTTTTCCTCCATATTATTATACTACAAATTGACCATTTACACAGTTTTTTCTATACCCTCGGAGAAGAAGTTAAAGGCTCTTTTCCATCTGCTCTTAAAGCATATTTGTTCGCTAAAAAATCTTTTCCTCTAGGATCATTTATGATTCAGCCTTGTATTCCTGGCCCTGAAGCTTATACCGTAACTGTAAGTTCGAGTTTACATAATGCCAAAGCCTAATTTTTCAGCTTTCACAGTTACATATAAAGGTGTTTCTCGAAGGATTATTATTAAGGATATAGAAATATCTGAAGCTTACGATAAAGATTCTCCCCCATCTCCTTTACCAAAAAGCATCAAAGTTCTTGCTTTATGGGATACTGGTGCTACTCATAGTGTTATATTACCTAAAGTTGTATCGGATTTGGGTCTTACTCCTACAGGTAAATGCACTATTAATCATGGGGGTGGAAAGGATGATGATGTAAACACATATATTGTTAATTTTGTATTTCCTAATGGTGTTACTATACAAGGAGTTGAGGTTTCAGAGAATACAAACATAGTAGATAACTTTCATGCGATAATCGGCATGGATATAATAACTTTAGGAGATATGAACCTATCCCATGTTTCTAAAAATACTAAAATGTCTTTTCGTATACCCACAATTAAAGGAATTGATTATGTACAGGAGTTTAATGTTTTATTATTCGCAGGAACACCTCGAAATGCCCCTTGTCCATGTGGAGCTATAGATTCATCGGGAAAACCTCTCAAATTTAAGTATTGTCATGGAATGAATACATAGTTAATATTTCATTGACCGATATCTTTTCCCGCCGAAATACCAATCTTCCCCCCGGTATTTGTAATTTCCGCCGTTCCATGCTAAACTATTCCGCATAATTTTTAAATAGGTCGGGCATCATGCTCAAACTGGAAGGCGTAGACAAGGTCTACAAAATAGCCGGCAAAACCAAGCAGATCCTGCAGCGTGTCGATTTGGAACTCAAGGAAGGCGAAATAGCCGCGGTCACCGGGAAATCCGGCTGCGGCAAGACCACGATGCTGAATATCATCGCCGGGCTGACTCCGCCGTCCCACGGGAAACTGTACTTCATGGGCAAGCGCATCGTCTATTTCCTCGACCTGATGCCGTCATGGATACGCAACCGCAAGATCGGCTTCATCTTCCAGACATTCAAACTGATTAACGAAGAGACGGTCGCGTCGAATATCCTGCTTCCCGCGCGGATTCGCGGGCATGCCGGAAAGAAGGAACAGACGCGGATGGATTCGCTTCTGGAACGGCTGGGGATCGCGGAGTATAAGAATATGCGCGCGGGGCTGTTGTCCGGCGGGCAGAAACAGCGTGTCGCTATCGCGCGCGCGCTGATCAATAACCCTCCCCTCATTCTCGCCGACGAACCGACCGCCAACCTCGATAAAGCCACCTCGCTCGAAATATTCCGTATCCTCGAGGGGCTCGCGGTCGACGAGAAGAAAGCTATCCTGATTGTCACCCATAAAGACTATATGCTCCAACGCGCGGAACGGGTTTTCGATATGATTGACGGGAAACTCATCCCCATTCAGAAAGACGACCTGATCGGGTATTTCGACAGGATGATGACTCCCATCGTCAGGATGGGCGAGAATCAGGAGCCGAAACCGCATCCCGGGAAACCGGTTAAGGTCGCGGGGCATTCCGGTAAAAAGGCGGGCAGCGCCGCCGGAAAAGGGGAGGAATAAGCGATGTTCCAACGAATATTCCTCACTCTCAAGGAAGTATTTAGCCAGCGCTTCATCAGTATCATCGTATTCTTTTCTATAATAGTCGCGGTTTTCTGCGTGGGGGCGTTCCAGATAGTCGGCAACAGCTTCAACCATTACATCCATGATAAATTCGCTACCTCGATCCCGCCTAATTTCATCAAAGTGACACCGAAACCCGCGGGCGGCCTCGGGCTGATCCAGCTCAAGAAGGACGACGGGAGCGTGCTTTCCGACGCTTTTCTCGCGAAAATACAGGGTCTCCCCGGCGTAAAGGAGATACATCCCTATATGTCGGTGCAGATTCCGGTGCAGGCGCTCATCGACCTGTCGAAACTTTTCCCCCTCCTGAATATCCGCTACCGTACCGACCTTGTCTGTGTCGGTGCGCCGTACTCGATGATAAAGAACGATATACAAGGCAAGGAGTTCCAGAAAAAGTGGCTCAACTGGAAACCGGGTCAGCCGCTGCCCATACTGGTGCCGAACGTTCTCCTCGACGCGTACAACCAGAGTATGGCGGACGCGAACGGGCTTCCCAAGATAACGAAGGACCTCCAGAAAATGATGATCGGCGCGCACGCCCAGATATTTTTCGGGCAGTCGAGCTTCAAGACTATCCCCGGCTTCATGGTGGAGACCGGCGAACTGGTCGGGTTTACCGATAATGTGCCCAGCCTCGCGCTCATTATTCCGCTCGGCGCGGCGCGTTTCTATAACGGCAAGTTCCGCGGGCAGGATTCGGATAAGGAATATATCTATTGTTTCATCGAGGTCAGGGATCACGACTCGGTATTAACGGTATCGGACAAAGTGAAGAAATGGGGCTTTGTCGTCGAGACCGAAAAATCCCTGTCGCTCGAGATACAGAACCTGCGGAATAACGTCAATATGGTGATCGCGGCCCTGCAATGGGTTATACTCGGGATGTCGATTATCGCGATAGCGTTCTCGACAGTCATCGCGACCCTGAACCGCACCGAGTATTACCGTATCCTGCGCGTCCTCGGCGCGTCCAAAGCGTTTATCACGTTTACCATCATAATAAAATACGCCCTGATCGGATGGCTGGGCGCGACTCTCGGGATGTTCCTCATCGGGAATCTGATCGACGAGATCGCCAAGGTCGCCAAGTTCAGCGGCTTCGAGTTAAAACTTATCACGGATAAGGGAATGGTCGCCCAGTATATTCTCGGCGGCACGCTCATTCCCGTCTTTTCCACAATTCCGGCGCTGTTGAAGCTCTACTTTAAGGGGCTGAACCGGGATTAATCGGGTATTTTTCAAGGGAAGGGAATTTTTATGAATAGCGTAAAAGTATTACTGGCCGCTCTGGTGATAGAGTTCGGCCTGATGTTTATTCCGTATGCTTATTTCACAGCATGCAGCCCGTCGGCGTTCCAGAACGCGCTCGCGCAGGTTCCGAATGAGGATTCTGTACTCAGGGACAAGCTGATCGGGAAGACGATGCAAATCATCACCGAGAACGACGAGATGACTGACGAGAAAAAGGCAATTCTGCCGGATGTGGTCGATTCCGTTATCAAGCATTCCGCCGAGTACGGGGTTGACCCGGAACTCGTTCTGTCCGTCATCTACGCGGAAAGCCGTTTCGACCCCGATGTGACCAGTTCCGCCGGGGCGAAGGGACTGATGCAGGTGCTGAATCCCGACTACGACGGGCTGCCCGATTCGGTGATGTTCGACATCGACCGGAATATCCAGATGGGTATCGCCGAGTTCGCGGGGTATCTCGAACAGTACGACAGCGTGATGAAGTCGCTGTACCGTTATAACGGGATGAAGATGAAGACGTACTCCAAATCGGTGCAGATCAGCAAGGAAAGCTATTACTACGCGATCCGCGTGATGGATATCTATTACCTGTATAAAAATCCGCAGGGGTAAATCGGTTCAGCATACTTTCTTTCCCCTGCGGGAAAGAAAGTAAAGGTTTTTTACAGATTCGCCAATCAAACAAAAAATATCTCGATTTATTAACGTATATTCTTGACGGATATTATAAGTTATTATAACATTTCATTGCTGTATGAAGGATTTTTAACGAAATGTTTCAATAATATTAGGAGAATAGAATGGGTATACTACACGTTAATCATATCCAAAAGAAACTCAGAGAAACTTATACAGGTAAAATAGATATTTCAGACGCAAGGAATGATAATGAAAGAGAAAACTTTTTTTTAACAAGAGCTTTTGCAGCCTATTCTTTACAATGCTTAGGAAATATTGAACCAATAAATGCTACAGAAAGCATTGTTGATGGATTTAATGACAATGGAATAGACTTAATTCTATTTGATAAAAAAAAGAAAATATTATGGATAATACAATCAAAATGGATTAAAAATGGAACTTCACAACCAGATAATGGAGAAGTATTAAAATTCTGTGAAGGTATAAAGGATATTATTGAATTAAAATTTGAAAACTTTAATGAAAAAGTTAAACTTAAAGAAAATGAGGTTATTGAAGCATTAGAAGATCCATATGTAAAAATAAAAATTGTTTTAGCATATACGGGAAATGATTTTTTATCAATACATAATAAAAGAGCATTGGATGATTTACTTGAGGCTTTAAATGACCCTTCAGAATTAGCATATCTTGAAATTTTTAACTTAGGTATTGCACATAAATCTCTTATAGGAATTTTAGGGGGTCAGCCAATAAATACAGACCTTATATTAACAAATTGGGGGAAAACTGAAGAACCTTATCAATCCTTTTATGGAATAATTAGTGGGGGTGATTTGGCAAATTTATGGAGTGAAAACAGATTTAAATTACTTTCTGAAAACATCAGAGATTTTATTGGTTTTACAGAGGTGAATGAAGAAATCTTTAACACAATTCAAACTGAACCAAAGAATTTTTTTTATTATAACAATGGTTTAACTGCTTTATGTAGAAAAATAACTAAGAAGCCTGTTGGAGGAGGAGACAGAAATACTGGAATATTTTATATAGAAGATTTTAAAATTGTTAATGGTGCGCAAACTGTAGGAACTCTAGGAAATGTTTTAGAGAATAATAAACATAATTTGGATGATGTTAAAGTGTTTATAAAAATTATTTCATTGGAAAATTGTCCTGATGGATTTGGGGTTTCGGTAACCCGTTGTACTAATACACAAAACAAAATTGAAAGACGGGACTTTGTATCCTTAGATCCTGAAAATGAGAGAATAAAAACAGAATTATCTCTAGAAGGAATTAATTATCATTATATTAGGTCAGATGAACAAATAACTCCTGATGATAAAAACTTTTATGTTGATGAAATAATCACAGCATTGGCCTGTGAATATTCTGAAGTTGATTATACTGTTATAGCAAAAAGGGAAATAGGAAAATTATGGGAAAATATTGAGAAAAAACCCTATATAGATTTAATAAATAGTAAATTGAGTGCGATAAAAATAATTAGATGTATAGCTATATTTAGAGAAATAAACAAAATACTAAAAGAAAAAGAACTAAGATCAACTGGTAGATTGAAGAGCCATTATATTCATTCAAATCGCTTTGTTCTACATATGGTTTTTCAAATAATAAATAAAGAAATAATAAATGATCCTCTATATGATTTTAATAGTTTTAAAACAAAATTTTTGCCAAATATTGCTGTAGAAATAATTGAAAAAACCCATAATATAGTAGAAGAAATTTATCAATCATCTCTTATTCATCAATTATATAGAAATTTAAAAAAATGCAAAGAAATTAAAAAAAAGTTTGTACAATAAAAACAACCCGCCCAGTGAATGTATGGATAAGAAACTAAATTTAGTAACCTCCTGACAGTACAACTACTCCGTGGTCATCCGCCTAATCCGTGTTATCCGTTTACCCTCGTGAAGCGGGGTGAAATCGGGTCAGAATTGCATCCCGTCGGCCGCGCCTCGATACGTCTCTCACTCCGTTCGGGACACCCGGCGAGCGGCGGTCATCGAGTGCCTGGAGGGCGTATCGAGATGATCGTTAAAATATCCCCAGGAACGATTTCATCAGCTTCCGCACATCTTCCTTGAACTGGCGTATATCTCCCTCGACGCCGTTCTTGATCTCGTCATACTTATAGAACTCGAGCATACGCACGTTCTTCAGTTCGGGCTTGACATACAGGTCGGGTTTGTGCTTCTCCATCATACTTTCCACTATCGACGCCTGCATGATCTGGAACGTCGTGAAGATGCCCTCGAGCATATTCGGAGGGGTATCCGGTACGGACGGGACTTTCGTGCCGGACACGTCGACCGCGATCAGGATATCGCACTCCGCGCGGATAATATCGTACGGCACCGGGTTCACGCATCCGCCGTCCACCAGCACGCGCCCGTCCGCGACCACCGGCTCGAATATGCCGGGGAGCGACATACTCGCGCGCATCGCGGTAATCAGCGGGCCGCGCTCCATCACCACTTCCTCGCGCTTCCAGAAATCGGTTGCGACTATCTTGAGGGGGATTCGGGTCTGGGAGAAGTCGTTGACAGGGAGGGTCTTCAGGAAGAACTGTTCGAGGCTTTTTCCCTTGATCAGCCCCGACAGGCTGAATATCGAAAGATCGACCATTTTACCGATTTCGAACAGCTTGAGGTCGTTGATAACGCGCTGGATATCGTCGGGGGAGAGTCCCGATGCGTACATACCGCCGATCACCGCGCCGATACTGGTGCCGGATATGACCGACGGCTGATAGCCGAGTTCCTCGATCGCGCGGAGGAATTCGATATGACAGAACCCCTTCGCTCCGCCGCCGCCTAACGCTATCCCGATCCGTTTCATAACCATCCTCCTGTTGATAGGGAAATATTAACACACTGGTCAAAGATACCCTTCGGGTGCGCTCAGGGATCATCCGCGGCCTTCACGGTCATCAAGTGACCCGGCCGTAAAGGGCTTGATGACGAACTCATAATGTCATTGCGATGCCGCGCTACAAAAATTATTGAAGCGCGGTAGAAGCAATCTGTTTTATTAATATGTGTAATATTATATTGACTGCTTCTTCGCATGGCTCATCGCAGTGACGGAAAATATTTAATTTCCGTATTCGTCAACACGCCCCAAAAAAGGCGGGCTTATCGGAAGCCGATATATTCGCCTGTCACCGCGAGCGAGCGGCCGATATAAATATCGGTCCCTGAGCGCAGCCGAAGGGTAGCCGAGACATATCCTGCGCAGCAGTGTCAACATCCCCCGTCTGCAATGAGTTGTTGGAACCACCCGTTCTCGAACCCCAGCTCGTCGGCGTACCCGATCACTTCGTCGTACTCGTCCTGCGTGAGACGCCTTCCGATCACCGGGTGATTCGCCGCGCGGTCGGCGGGAAAATACTGCGACATGAGCGCGAGATGGATAGACGGGGTTAGGTTCTCCGCGATCCATTTCAGCGCCGCCTTGGAGTTCGCGGTATTGCCGGGGAGCACCAGATGACGGATAATCATCCCGCGGCGGGCGATACCCGCCTTGTCGGCCTCGATTTCCGACCCGGTCTGGCGGTACATCTCTATGAGGACATTCCTGTTAATTTGCGGATAATTCGGCGCGCTCGAGTACTCGACCGCGATATCGTCGAACGCGTACTTCGCGTCGGGCAGGTAAATATCGACAATCCCGTCGAGATCGCGGATAACCGGAAGGCTGTCGTAGCCTGACGTGTTATAGACTATGGGGATAGAGAGCCCCTTCTCGACAGCGATACCCAGCGCGGCGACCGCCTGATAGATAAAGTGCGACGGAGTGACCCAGTTGATGTTATGCGCGCCGCGTTTCTGGAGCGACAGCATCGCGTCCGCGAGTCCGTCGGTCGTGAGAGTTTTTGTCGCGCGGTGGAGCTGGCTGATCGGGAAATTCTGGCAGAACATGCAGTGGAGATTACACCCGGTGAAAAAGAGGGTGCCGCTCCCGGAGGTCCCCGATATCGGGGGTTCCTCGCCGTGATGGAGGTTCGCGCTCGAGATGCGCGGCTCGAACCCCTCGCCGCATTCGCCGAGCTCCTTCGCGCGGTCGACCCCGCACGCCCTCGGGCACATCCTGCACTCATGGATATTTCCGCTGTGCTTCCCGAGGAAACTGTTTATTCGTTCGGGCTTATCCGTTCTCATCTTGTCCCGCGTTCTTTTCTTTTTTAAGCTGGTGGGTCTCCCGTAGGATACGGAAGTCCATATAGCCGCTGTCCTCGATTCCCTCGGAAACCCGTTCCTCTATAAAAATACCCGACTTATCGAGGAGACGCACCGGCGCGGTTCCCTTTTTGTCGGAATAACGCGCGGTAATCCGCATGGCAAGGTCGAGATATTCGGGATAGTCCGCCCCCATCAGGAAGGACAGCGGGCCGGGGACGTCCTGCGTATCGAGGAGAATCCCGTCCTTGCGGACATGCGGCGCGAGCTCCGCGATAAATTTATTCTCATGGAAATTCCGTCCGGTGACCATCGTGCAGGACGGCGAGAAACGGAACTGGTGGCCGACCTTGAGGAGCTGGTACTCGTTAAAATCGGCGGACTCCTTGCCCTCGTGCTCGAAACGGTCGAAGATGCGGGCGGCCATTTCCTCCTCGGTCAGCAGGCATCCCCCAGCGGGGGTCTCGAACTCGGCGAACCCGTACTCCATCGCAAGTTCCATCTGGCGGAGCCGTCCGCGCCCCTGGATATCGAGCATCTTCTTCCGGTCGATCCAACCCTTCTTTTCAGGCTCGGTCGGCGGGAGAATCCTCCCGGAGAGCGGGCGTACGATCAGCCCCTTCAAACCGGCGGCTTTTTCTATCATATAGAGGATGTTTTTACGCTGGCTCATCGGACGCTGGTTCAGCACCTCGCCGGTCACGAGAAATTCCGCGCCGGCCGTTTTACCGAACTCGTATGCTTTCTTCTGGAAAAATATCTTGCAGTCGATGCACGGGTTGACCTGCTTCCCGTAACCGTGCGCGGGATTGAGGATGACCTCGCGGAAAAATTCCTCCCGCACGTCGAGCGTATGCACCTCGTACCCCCGCTCGCGGAGAATCTGCGTCCCGGGCTGACGCCTGTGCTTATGCGGAACCTGCTCGCGCAGTTTGGACTGGCTGAAGCCCATATCGAAGTTGACGAGTACCGGCTCGACGCCCTGTTCCTCGATCAGTTTCACCGCGAGCATGGAATCCAAGCCCCCGGAAATCAGTACGACTGCACGCATAACGCGCCCTCCAAATCATGGGAAATAAATAGGGATTAATATAATACCGGACGCGGAAAATGTCAACAGGGTGTCAGTTTGTCGACGATAGCGCGAAGGGTATATTGAGATATTTGATCTTGTTCACAATCTGGACGCCCTTCGGC
>JABLXV010000093.1 GCA_013177895.1 Brevinematales bacterium
TCGATATCCTTCACAAAGTACGGCTCGGTTATCCCCAGAGCCATCTCGAATAGTTTATTTTGCATGGATTATTATATTTTATCCATTCATATTTCTCATCTTTACCCACTCGTTTTTAGAAAGAACCTCTTTTCTTTTATTTCGGATAGGTCGATTTCCAGCCACCATTGACGGGACTGCGCGGGAGCGATAGGGGTCAGGCTGCCCAGCCGTTTCGCGAACTCGAGCGAATCGTAGAACCCGTTCGACGGCTCCAGCGCGATATTATACTCGCCCTTGAACCCGCCCTGGTTGATCCACACGCCGAGGTAGGGGATTTTCACATAGGGGAAACGGAGGGTATAACGGAGTGTTCCATGGTTCAGGAGGAGCGAGGCTTCCCCGCGCGGGACTTTCCCGTTCACATAGAACTTCTCGGTCGTTTTGGATTTAGCGGGCAGGACCTGATCGACACGGATTTTACGGCCGGGCATCGGCGAAAACACCGGGAACTGCACGACCGACCCAGCCGGGCCGTAAGCCTTACTGTCATGCGCTATATATACGCCGCGCACCTCGGGGAGGTCGATGACCGTCTGTTCGTCGCAGTTCACAAGTCCGTGATACGCCCACAGGCCGTAGAGCGGGTTATACCCTGTATTCTCGACCAGATAATCCAGACGGACCGAATCGTCGGTGATGGAGATGGTGCGGCGGAAGAGGTAGGGGAATTTGTCGCCCTTCACCTCGCAGGTAATCGTGTCGTCGGTGAGCGCGACATTCCACGGGATAGACCAGAGCTCGCCGTGATCGGGGCATGGTATCCCGAAAAATCCCTCGTAGGGATACCGGCACGGGTCGATGGTCGGGAACATATCGTCCGCGCCCGACGTATCGAAATCAGCGAAACTCGCGCCGTACACGGGACGTTTATACGCGGGAGACTGGTTCTGGAAAAGGACTTCAAAATTCAGGGGTTTATAAAAGATGGAGATGATTTTCGCGCCGAACGAGGGGAGCACGCCGATAATCAGCGTGTCGCTTTCCATAAATACGCATTTCTCGCCCCGGACTTCCTTCCTGAAAAACTGCATGATTTATCCTTGACTGTTGTTAAATTTGGCGTATTGATTCTATCGGACGCGGCGGAGAATGTAAAGCAAAATGAATCTTTACTTATCGGCGGTGAAATCTTCGAGGGTATCGAAAAACTCGGGGAATGTTTTCGATACGCAGGAGGGATTTTCGATAATCACACCCTCGATCCGCAGTCCCGCGACCGCGAACGACATCGCGACCCGGTGGTCGTTGTAGGTCTGGATGGACGCGCCGTGGTACTTCTCGCCGGGCAGGATATTCGGGAAAATCTCCAGCCCGTCGTCCCATTCGTTCACCCTAGCGCCGAGCTTCTTCAGCTCGGTGGACAGCGCCTTGATCCGGTCGCTCTCCTTGATGCGCAGGTTGGCGACATTTCGGATACGGGTGGGGGAGTCCGCGAACAGCGCGACGACCGCGAGGGTCAGCACCATATCCGGGATGGAGTTCATATCGATGTCGATTCCCTGAAGCCGCCTGTCGGAACGCAGGGTAAGAGACGATTCCTTCCATTCGACCGCGCACCCCATCTTTTCGAGTACGTCCGCGAAACCGGTATCGCCCTGTATGGAATCGCGGGAAAGCCCCCCGATTTCTACATCGCCCCCGATGATGGCGGCGGCGGCGAGGAAATAGGACGCGGTAGACGCGTCCGGCTCGATTTCATACTTCGGCACCATTTTATACGACCCCGGCAAGACCTCGAAACTCCGGTACTCGCTGCGGGATATTTTCGCACCGAACTGTTTCATCATCCCGACCGTCATATCGATATACGGTTTGGACGCCGCGTCGTCGGTCGTCAATACTACGGGCGACTTCGCGTAGGGCGCGGACATCAGGATGGACGATATATACTGACTGCTGTTTTTACCGACTATGGAGCATGTCCCGCCCGGAAGGCCTTTCGCCTTGATGATGACCGGCGGGTTGCCGTTCTCGTGCTCGGTACGGACATTACACCCGAGCTGATTGAGCGCGTCGATCAGGTCCTGTATCGGGCGCTGGCGCATCCGCGAATCCCCGTCGATACGGAACATTCCCTCGCCGAGGCTGAGGTACGAGGTCAGGAAACGCATCGCGGTACCGGCGTTACCGATAAAAAAGTTATCGATACGTTCGTAGGAGCGGAACGGGCCGTTCCCGGTCACTTCGCATTCTTTTTTCGCCTCGTTCAGGTCGATTTTATGCCCCATCTCCTGAAGCGCCTGGAGCATATAGGTAGTATCGTCGGAGAGAAGGAAGTTCCGCAGAAGGGTAGTCCCGCCGGCGAGACAGGAAATAATCAGGGTACGGTTAGTGATGCTTTTCGATCCCGGAAGACGGACTGTCTTTCCGGTCAGCGGTTTCTTCGCCGGGATGATATAGTACTGGTCATTCATGCTCGACTCCGGTTTGGCAGAGGGTTATCCCAGTCTCGGTAATCAGGCTATCCAGGACATAGTCATGCCCGGTATGCGGGACGCCGGGAGCAATCTGCATATTATATGCGACCCCCCACGCCTCGACGAACTCCGTGCCGAAAAGGAACTGGTCGAAGTATCCGCGTCCGTACCCGATGCGGTAACCCCGGCAGTCGAACGCCACGCCGGGCACGAGTACCAGGTCGATTTTCCCGTCATAAGGCTGGGTATCCGGTTCGGGAATATTGTACGCGCCCATGACGAAATCGAACTCGAGGTCGTTGATAATATACGGGACAATACGGTCGTTAATCAGGCGCGGGAAAAGGATATTGCGTTTCTCGATAAATAATTCCTTCGCGAGGGGGAGCACGTCCACCTCGTTATTGATAGGGACGTAGAATAGAATCGACTGAAAATCGTGGGGGATATGATACCGGATGTTATGGCAGATAGTTTTAGATAGATTGTCGACTGCCTCACGCGGCAGCGCTTTTCGAGCTTCCAGGTACTGTCTTCGCATGGTCTTTTTTTCTTGCAGGACGTCCAAGTATCCCCCTAAGTCCGGCTAAAGACGCTTCTTTAGCTCGTTTATCGCATCCCTGATCCGCGCGGCGTCCTCGAAACGTTCCTCAGTAACCGCGGTGTCGAGCTCGGAATTCATTATCCGAATTTTATCCTGGATGGATTCTACATTTTCGTTTTCGTTCTTTGAAAAAAGAAGGTCGCGCAGAAAATCGGACTGCCGGATATTCTGGTTCTCGTCCGGTTCTTCTTCCATCAGCGCATCATCCGGCTCATAGGAATCGGCATCTTCGTCGTTATCGATACTATCCGTCGGCGCGATCGCTCCGCCGGGCTTATTCTTGTTTTCCTCCTCGAGGGTGGAATAAACCTGCTCGGCGACAAAAACCGGACTGTTATAACGCAGCGCCAGCGCGATCCCGTCGGACGGGCGGATATCGAACTCCTGCACCGTTTTCCCGTCGCTGATAAAAAGAATCCCGTAAAATATATCGTTACGGAGCTCCGATATGATCAGCTTCTGGATATGGAGATTGAACCCGGTCAGGATGGTTTTCATAATGTCGTAGGTAAACGGGCGGCGGTTGACCACCTGTTCCAACGCCATGAGGATTCCATTAGCCTCGAATACCCCCACGGAAATGGGGACTATTCGCTTCCTGTTATGTCTCTCACGCAGAATAACCAGAAAATTGTTATCGCTGACGAGAACATTTTCTACCTCGACCTCGACAACATCACCATAACGATTCATAAAGCCTGTCCGAATTATCAGTATGAAGAATTATTTGCCCGTTTTACCCAATTGGTCAATCGTGTTCGCGATAATCTTCTTAAACTCCGGGCTGAATATCGGGCGTTCCGACATCTTCAGGAGCGGAATGATCGAAGTTTTGGAGTTATGCTTGAGTATCGCGTTAATACACGCCTTAGCGAGGCGCTCGTCGGTAACATACCCCGTCATTTTATTGAGGGAATCTAAAGCCTTCGGAGAAGGCGCAAACTCGCCCAGCGCGAGGATGATATAGTATTGGGTCTCGACATCGGTGCTGTCTTTTATATAGCTCGTGAGAAGTTCCGCGTCCTTATCGTCGCCGATACGCCCCAAAACCCAGATGGACATCAGGTAAATATACTTGCGCTTCGCCATTTCCATCGGTTTGCCGTAATTGGCGGCTGGATTGGTGAATCCCAAAACGTCCTTCACATTAACCTTCGCGGCCTTTAACTTTATATCGCCAATTTTCTTAAGCGCGCTGAAAACCAGATTCAAGTCCTCGCTGTATAACGATTCGATCAGCATGTTACTCGATGAAGCGTCGAGATTCACAAACAAGGGGTCGTATGGGCTTTGGTAGGTAAAATAGGCATCCGAATCGCCTGCGAACACCTGAGAGCAGATCATCAGGCTGAAAAAAACTAACACACCAACCATAAACGTTTTCATATAGTCCTCCTTGTCTACTCCATTCTAACCGGGAGATAAATCGGCTTCTCCAGTACCACTGAAGAACCCCCCAAGTCACCCTCGAGCAGCAAGTAGTGAATGGTAAAACTGAGATAATATGCATCTCGAATTATATCAATCACTTTACTTCCATGAATCACCCGATGGCCATCGACCCGTTGATTGAATTCAAGAATATCATCGGGATTTTGCACGATACTTTTATTAGTATCGAAATCGTTCACGATAAACAAAAGCGTCTTGGAAAAATTTTCGAATAGGGAACGCGCGTCCTTACGCAATGCGCGGGAGATCTGGCTGCGCTGTATGGAATGCTGGTTCATTCTGCCGCTGCGCTCCTCGAGACTCAGGTATCCGTCCGTCTCGATCTTGCGGATTTCCCGGATGACCTTCAGGTACTCGTTTACCCGTTCGAATATGGAATTAATCCTGTAATAAGCGTCTCCAAGCTCCTTTTTCACATCCTGCCTATTACCGTAATTGAGAATCACGTTGAACTTTACCTTACTCGCCGTAAATATCGACGAGTATTCCTTATCGAAGAAATCCACCAGCGAATAGGTGAGAAAAACTTTATCGTTCATACCGAACAGGGCGCGCAGGTCTTTTTTTTCACGGTACGCGTTGATGATATTAATAAAATTAACATGCTTTATTATTAATTCCAAGCCCTTTTTTAAAGGTTCCTGAATGACATGAGAAGGGACAGTCGAACCGTTATGGGATACGGCCAATGATGGAGCCTCTCCCTCTATCTCCTCTCCGCGAATCGATTCCTTGACATGCTCCTTGACCGCCTCGAACTCGACCTCCTCTTTCCATTTCTGGGTGAGGTAACCGATAGAGTCCTCATCGGTAATCTTGATATAGTTGTTAAAAGAAATCTCCTTATCGCGGGTGTCTTCCTTATAATAGTAATCGATGAGCGAAAATAGCCGGGGATATACCTTCTGGAAAATGAAGGTAATATTCGCGTTGACAGTCCTGCTGTTATTGAAGGTAATCCCGGAATCGAGTCTGCGGAGTTCCTTCTCGTACAGGAGCGCGGTTTCAGTCACCCGCCGGAGATTCTCGGCGTAAGATTTCATTACATAGAGGGGTTTGAATAGAGTGAGAATAAACGGTTTCATATCGTCCACGCAGAACGGGTCGACCTTCATCGAACCCAGCCTGTTGAATAATTCCTCGTCGAACAGTTTATCGTAACGTTGCAGGAGCTCGTACAGGAAGGGCTGCGACGGATCGTTGGCAAGCCGTTTTTTTATCTCGCTTGCGATCATCTGGTTCTGGTAGATTACCGATGCGAGAATCATGCGGGATTCGAGCAGGGTATTCTGGTATTTTTCGCAGATCAGGGAGACAAAGGATGATTTGAATTTCTTGGAGAAGAACGACAGGATTCCGCTGAACGTGCATCCCATGCGCGCGGAAAACCGTTCGATCATTTTGTTGACGGGGTTCTTTTTCATCTCCTCCGCGATTGATGGGGTGATGACGGCCTTCGGCGCGGTCTTCTGCGATTTATCGGGATATCCCGACTGCTTAGACAATCCGCCGTCCGGGGCGATAGGTACGCCTTTCATAGCCGCACGCTGTTTGAGCAGTTCGGCTTCCTTCGCTTTATTCAGATCGACGACCTTTCCGCCGGAATCGACAAACCGCTGAAAAAGGTCTTTCCTGTTACCGTCGTCCAAATCCGTGATACCCAGCTTGGACTGCATATTGTGGAGCTTATCCTCCGCCATAAACATCTCCTATCCACTCGATGAAGGGCTTCGGGGATTCCGCCCAGTATTCGCGGTAGTCCTCAGTTTCTAACACAAAATCGGCCATACGGTATTCCAGAATATCGAAGACCATCCAATTTTTTCCGCCCACTATCCGCAGACGCGTGGGATAACCTTCAGGAGTGACTTTCAGCACCTCAAGTTTTAAATTCGAATTCCCGTAAGGAATTGACACACTCTTTATTTTATTACTTTCGATGGAAAAATCAACTATTTTTTCGTTTATAAATTCGCTGCCGTCGGATGAGGTAAAAAACAGGTATAAAAACCCGGTCAGTACTCTGGAAAGCTCGGGATCGTTCTTTTTTACCACCGTTTTGTCCAACGGGAGAATCATTTCGTTCAATCCGTTGGTATGCGAGACGAATCCCATCAGATACTGCCCGGCGATATTGTCGTAGATACGGAACTTGAACAGTGAATTACGGATCAGCACCGCGTCTCCGTTAGCGCTATGCTTTTCCCCGTCGATCTGCATGAAGATATAGAACGAGAACGACACCATACCGTTATTGTCGGGCTTTACCCATTCCCTGCTGGAACATCCCGCTGACGTTAAGGTTGCCGCGGCGAAAAAAAGCGCGAATACTATATGGGTTGTTTTCATAGTGATTACCCCGCTATCGAAACATTGTCAATCAGGATATGCGGCGCGAACAAACTGCCGAGCTTATGCAGACGGTCTTCCATCATCGAGACGGACATCAGCCAGTCGTACACGTTCCCCGCGATCATCGCGTTCTTCACACGCCCGCGTATCTTGCCGTTCTCGATATAGTACCCCAGCCCGATATTGACCGATATGTCGCCCGCGGTCATATTGCTCTGTCCCCCGCCGAGCGGCGAGATCAGGTAGATTCCTTTTTTTATCGACGCTATCATCTCTTCGAGGGAGTTTTTACCGGTCGAGAGGATGAGGTTCGAGAAGCCGGGGTTCGGAAGCCCCGTGATACCCCTCCGCGCGCGCCCGTTACCGCCGCGCCCCAGTCTCCACGCGGTCGTGAGGTCGAACGCGAAGTTGCGGAATACGCCGTTCTCGATCACAGGCATAGCGCCCGCGACCACACCGTCGCCGTCGAACGGGCAGATGCCGGTCGCGCCGTCATAGAGCGGGTCGTCCGTCAGGGTGAACATCTCCCCCGCGATCTTCTGGCCTTCCTTCTGGGAAAGCACCGATATGCCTTTATAGAGGTTTTTCCCGTTGGAGGCAATCAGTACCGGGTCGATCAGCAGATCGGCCACATCCGGCGCGAGAAGCAGCGAGTATTCCCCGCTTTCTATAGTTGCGGTCGTCATCGCGTTCTTATAGCGCCATTCGACCGTCTCGAAAATTTTATCCCAGTCGAGGTCCGTACTGTAGTCGGAGTCGCCGTAGCCGATATCGAGAAGCCCGCCGCCGTCCTCGACTAAATTCATCGCCACACCGAACGAGAACCCGGTCTCCTCATACGACCCGTCGAATCCCGACGTGTTTCGCAGGGACTCGAACGTCCGTCCCTTGGTGATCTCGATATTGAGCTGGGCGCGGTCGTCGATAGCCTTCAGCCGGCGTACCGCGTCCTCGCCGATACGCACCGCTTCTTCCTTGGGGTAGTCGAGCACCTCGGGATAGTAAAGCTGCGGACGGGGAAAGTCGCTCGCCGGCGGGAGGTCGATCTCGACCGGATCGCCGAAACGGGCGCTCTCGCGGGCGTTATGTACCAATACGCCGATATCGTCGAGCGAGTTTACGAACGAGTTGCCGACACGTCCGTTCTCGAAAAGGCGGAGGCCTACCGCGAAACGCTGGGATTCCTCGATCGCCTTGAGACGGTCGTTCTCGAAGACGACCGCGGTGTCCTCGGAGTATACCGCGATCGTGTCGCCTTTTGCGATGGAGCCGATAATTTCAGCGGACGCGCCGCCGAGTTTTAAGATAATGTCCTGCATTATTGTTCCTGATTTTTATTTAATAGCAATAAAATATTATGTTTCAAGTTTGGTATATCTTTGTCTATTATATCAAAAACGTATTCAGATTTTACTGCATCGTAATCATGTGCCACTATATTTCGAAATGCATAGGCATCTTTTGATGGTAATAATTGTTTCCATTCCTCATTTTTTATCTTTGAAAGTGTCTCCCCGATTTGAAAAAGGCATAAAAGAATAGCGTTCCATCCTTCGAAATCTAAAAGAGCTTCTTTTATCCCGCCATGTCTTTCCAAGGATAATTCAATTTGAGTAATATTCTTTAAAATAAACTCCATGCGTGCAAAGTCACTTTTCTCAGACATATACAACCTCTGGGAGAATATACTTTTTTCCGATTTCTCCAA
>JABLXV010000094.1 GCA_013177895.1 Brevinematales bacterium
TTCCCTTGAAGTACTCGAAAGGTATCGACGAGTAAAGGATAGGCACAATCTCCTCGGAAAGCCCGATTTCTTTCAGGCCTTCCCGGAAGTAATCGTACACTTCCTCGCGCAGACCCGCGATCAGGTTGAATTTCACCACCCCGTCGAGAATCTTCCGCTTGAGGCTTTTGGCGATCATCAGTCCGACGTCCGCGAGCGCGCCCGCCCCTCCGACCGCGTAGGTAATATTCAGCACCCGCTCGTTCAGGAACTTCATGTTCTCCTTACCGAGGAAGTGCGCGACATTCATTTCATGGTACGGCCAGAACCGCCCGGTCGGATCGAGGTAGTACAATCTCTGCGCGAGGTCTTTACGGAGTATCTCGAGATCGGGGCCGCCCGTGACTTCCTTCGGCATCGGGAACCCGGTGAGGAATATCCGTTCCCCGGCGACACCGTACTGCATCAGACGCTGCACCGCGCGGCCGCATGGAGCAAAGTACTGGATGCGGCTCGTCTTAGGGTAGTTCGCGACCCATCCCCGGTTAATCTCGGCGTCGCAGATAATACAGTACTGTCTGCTGAGCTGGTAATAATCCGCGATATGCGCGGCCACCGGATAGGAACTGATATACGGCAGGGGATGCGCTTTGACTTTCTCCATCAGCGCCTTTCCCATACCCTTTTTAATGAAGTTATTGATGACATTATTGCTGAGCACCGGTTTCGACAGGTCGCGTAACGGGTACAATGGCGGGATATTCTGGATATGGTCCAGCATCCCGAAAAGCAGCGGCCCTATGATAGGGATTTTCTTGGATTTAGAAATAAACTCGTAAGAACCCCGGAGACGTTCCCATAGCTTAATTTCATCGGGAGTCGATGTCGTTTTATCGCCGATAAGCTGGATACCCTCGTAAGCGATATCCCTGAGCGGATAGGTAGCCCGTTGGTGCCCCAATCCCATACTGATACTGACAACCCAAGCCTGCACTGGTTCGGCCATAGCCGCCTCCTCCGGGCAAATTATTTCCACCCTATCATTCTAACAAAAAACATAGCTTTCCGCAAGGAGAATTTCTTTTTCCGCCATATATTGAATGATTATTTCTTTTTAGATATAATACTATTATTTCGGTAAAAGGGAGGGTTAAGATGATGAAAAAGATGACGCTATTTATATCCGCGCTTATATTTGCGCTTCTCGCGTGCAACCAGGGCAATACGGAGGGAAAAGTGAAAAACGAAACGGTGAAACTGACTATCCAAAGCCCGGCATTCCCGCATGAAGGAAAAATCCCGTCGAAATACACCTGCGACGGGGAAAATATCTCCCCCGCGCTTCATTGGGGGCCCGTGCCCGCCGGAACAGTGACATTCGCGCTGATCGCCGACGATCCCGACGCTCCCGCGGGGACATGGGTGCACTGGGTGCTCTATAATATCCCGTCGGGCGCCACCAATCTCCCTGAGAAAACCACCCCCAAGACGGAGGCGGAGATGGGCGCTGCCGGCGGAAAGAGCAGTTTCGGCAAGGCCGGCTACGGGGGGCCATGCCCGCCTAACGGTACGCACCGTTACTACTTCAAAATATACGCGCTCGATTCCAAGCTCGCTCTCCCCGCCCTCGCAACCAAACAGGATTTACTCAAGGCGATGGAAGGGCATATTATCGGACAGGGGGAGCTGATGGGGACTTACCAGCGGAAGTAGTTATTTCGCTTCTTTCTTGGTGCTGAAACCGAAGATCATATAAAGGGGGCATACGCCGAACACCGATGTCAGGATAAAAATACCGCCGACTGCGAGCAGTACGATTCCCCATACTCCGGTTACAATTCCGGTGAAATAAAGCACACCGGCAGCGGCGGCGATAACGAGACGGACGATACGGTCGATTAATCCCATATTCTGTTTCATCTGAACCTCCTGAAATATTATATTAGAATATATAGATATATGACGGGAGAGTCAAGCGGTTTTAACGATTTATTATCCGGGCGTGATAAATATTTTCGTTATAGGGAGTATTTGCCGATATATCCGGTAATTAACACGCTGAAGGGGGTTGTGTGAACATATTGATTTATACTCAATCAAAGTTCATACTCGAGCATTTTGTCGATACATTCTTTCCCGCGGGGATTTCCGTATTTCACTGCGACAGTACATTAATGATCGACCGGAATATCATCACCCATCAAATCGACATCCTTTATATCGACCTGACCGGGGAAAATATCCGCGAGGCCACCGACATCCTTCGGATAGTCCGCGCGCATTCCGATCCGGTCGTCCTCGGGGTGATCGTCACCCTCTATATCGAGAACGTGCCCAAGGAGGGCGTGAACCGGGTGCTGCATTTCGGCGCCGACGGTGTGGTGCAGAGCAATTTTACCGCGGAGCAGCTTATCCACTATTCCCTGATGGTGTACGAGCGCACGCACAAGGAGCCCCCGTCCCTGAAGCTCCGTAACGTAAGACTCAACCCCTCGCTTCCCCCGGAGTACATCGTGATTAAGCTGGTCTCCCCGCTCGACGAGCAGTCCATATTGGGGGTACTCATCGATCTGAGTCTCGGCGGGATGGCCATTAAATTGGTGGGCACTTATTCGAAAACCGCGATAGAGAAGGGTATGCACTTCAATAATATCGAGTTTATTCTGTTGGGGCATGAGATGCGCGTCGACGGGATAGTCGCGGCGTTCGCGAAAGACGTATGCGCGGTTATTTTTACCCAGATGACTCAGGCCGACAGGCACGAAATCTGTCAGTTTATCTTTATGAAACTTTCTAATCTGATATAACGGGAATAACCGATGGACGCAGACGTATCGAATAATAAACCCATGTTCCGCCTCGATAAATGGGTCAACGTGTATGAACTGGCCTTCGACCTCGCTATCGCGGCGGCAACCGC
Source organism: Brevinematales bacterium (assembly GCA_013177895.1). Taxonomy (GTDB): domain Bacteria; phylum Spirochaetota; class Brevinematia; order Brevinematales; family GWF1-51-8; genus GWF1-51-8. The sequence continues at coordinate 2,900 of JABLXV010000094.1, forward strand.
GTTGATCTACCGCGCCGCCGCACCGGTAACCGGATTGATCCTTGTCGATAACAACCCTTTCCAGATGATCCCCGTGATGGCCGCGGCGGAATTCTTCATCATGCTGTTTTTCGGGCAGATATACCGGGCGTATAACGACGAGATGCTCAATCCGCCGCGAATCCTCAGCGCGTTTTCCGATATCGTACTGTTTATCGCGATCAACGGGGTTTTCTTCCTGATGCCCGCCATGCTCGCGTCGGCGGTACGGTCTATCCCGGAGATCGGCGAGAATGTCGAGTTCGCGTTCGTCCCGCTTTCGGGGGCGTTCATCATTCTCGGCATCACCCTGGGATTTCCGCGTAAACGCCTCAAGGAAATCGAACCCCTGTTATCCATTCCCCTCGCGATCACCCCGCTTTTAGGCGTCATTTCCCTGTTATTTATTATTTTTACCTATGGGATAATCCCCGGGATACTCTATCTAATATTCGTAGGCGGCGCGCTTCTGGTCAACCGTTTACTGATAATGAGTCCCGAACGGGAGAAGCCTATAAAACCCGCTCCGAACATCCGCCCCGTCAGGATAATCGCGGGAATCCTGCTCCCGATCGCAACCGCGCTCGCGCTGATCATGTGGCAGGAAATGGTGATAGTCCGCGCGGTCCATAACTCCATCGCGGCGGGAGAAACCCTCACCCCGTGGAATATCCTCGTACTTCTGACTATAGGCGGACTCCTCCCGGTACGCCTGCTCGCCGCGCTCGCCCCGCCGTATAAACCGGTCAATACGGTCGTCTCCATCGGCGCGTTTATTTTCTATTATACCTATCTGGTATCTATCATCGATAAGCTTACGGCACTGGCAACAAAATAGCCTGCCGAGGCCGGAATTGGGTATCATGTATTGACATTTCCATCCGGCGTATTAGTATATTGACGGGAGAAGCGCGAAAAGGGGGTATGTATGAATGAATCGCCGGCTGTGGCCAAACCGCCGTTCCGTATCGGAAAGCTCATCAACCTGAACGAGCTGATATTCGACATTGCGCTCACCGTCATCGGAGTGATGGTATACCGCATGGTCGTCCCGAAAACCGGATTCCTGACGTCGGGCATGGACTTCTGGACATTATTTATCATCGTGCTGGGAGTGCAGTTCATAGTGGTGGTTTTTTTCGGCTCGATCTACCGCCAGTTCGAGGAAATTGCAGAGGGGCACGGATTTGTACGCGTACTCATCAATATCATCCTGTTTGTGGCGATTACCGGGGTGTATGTCCTCATGCCGCTCGAACTTTTCAGGATTTTCGAGCACATGGAGAACGCGCCCACCGATTTCAGTTTCGTGGTGTTCGGGCTGATGGGATATATGATCATACTCGGGGCGTTAGCGGGATTCCGCCTCGATCAGATAGAAAGTTTAAAATATATCCTGTATGTCCCGGGCATGGTTACAATCGCTACTCTTCCCATCGCTATCATCTATTTTTTCATCAATCACGGCGTGCTCGCCGGCATCCTCACTATCGTCATTCTCGCGGGAATATTAATCGGAGTCTTTTTCCTGAAGAAGCGCCTCGAGAATAAGGATCCCTCGGAAAACAAGACCGTTATCCGGTTGAAATCCGTGCTCTATATGGCGGTCATTCCTATTTTGACAGTAGTCGCGCTCACTATCTGGCAGGAGCTCACCCTGATCAGCACCGCCCGTTCGATGGCGAATAATGACCTCGCCATCAGCGCGGAAAATATCCTGCCGATCCTGCTATGGAGCGGATTTATCCCTGTGAGGATACTCGCCGCGCTCGCCCCGCCGTATAAGCCGGTCAATACGGTTATCACGCTCGGCTCGTTCTACTTCTATTATATCTCGCTCGTATCGGTCATCGATAAGATCGCGGCGGTGATGACGAAATAACCTCAGCCCCCGTGAGTCTCCTACCTCTACCTACTTTTCATTACAGGCTACTGCGCAGACTAGTCCCGATATTAAACCGATATTCGATAGAAAAATATTGCCCGTGTTCCGGCAGGATCATACCCTTCATCACGGGCTGCTGCGCAGTGGGCGCAGTACCTTGACTTTTCCATACTCTATTTTAATATATAAGCGGAGTAATTATGATAAACCGCTTCATCCGGTATTTCCTGAAGAACTATCAGGATATTTCCCCGGTAACCTACACCAAACTCAAATACGCGCTCCTGATCGACCTCGGCAGTATCTTCCTGTTTATCCTGAGCATCGTATTCCGTATCGTCGAGAACCGCCACCTGTTCCTGATCGTCAGCCAAACCGGCGCGCTCCTCCTTGTGGCGGTATCGATGCTCCTGATCAAGCTGAAAAAGCCCGACGCCGCGGGATATTTCCTTCTCCTCGGGGTGATCGCGGTCATCACGATCCACCTCATCAATGTCGGGATATTTACCGACGCGTTTTACCTGTACCCGCGCCTGACGGAGATCAATACCGCGTTTATGATACTCCTGTTCGCAACCGGCATATTCTCACGCTACCGCACGGTTCCCGCCGTACTGACCCTGCTCGAACTGGCGCTCCTGATCTCCTTTTTCCTCTGGGCGCGGCAGTACGATAATTATAACCTCCTGACCGTCGACATGGCCGCGGCGATGCTCACGCTGATATTCACTCTCCTGTTCTGCGGGTATCTCTCCATCCTCGCGGTATCGCTGTCGCGCGAACTGATGGAAATCGCGCGCGAGGAAGAACGGATGGGCATCCGCACCAAGCAGGATTTGAGCGAGATTATCGCGCTCCGCACACAGGAGCTCGAGCAGGCGAATAAGGAACTGTTTATCGAGAAGGAGGAGCTGACCGAGAAATCGGAGACGATCGAGGAACAGCTCCGGCTCGCGCGGAAAATCCAGTCGAACTTCATCCCGCGCGATTGCCCCGTCCCGTATATCGCGTTCCATTACCGTCCGATGGAGCAGGTCGGGGGCGACTACTTCGACTTCATCCGTTTCCGCGACGGGCGTATCGGTATCCTGATCAGCGACGTTTCCGGGCACGGGCTCGCCGCCGCGTTCATCACGTCGATGATCAAGAGCTTCGTGCTCAAGCAGGATCAGGACGCGGGCGACCCGTCGGAATTCCTCCTGCGGATGAACGAGTACCTCTATAATCAAATTCCCGAAATATTCGTCACCGCGTTCTACGGCATATATAACCCGCTCAGGCGGGAGTTCGTTTATTCCAGCGCGGGGCATAACCCGCCCCTCCTGATGAACCGCGCCGGGGTGGACTTCATCGATACCGGGAACTACGGCGTCATCCTCGCGGTGATGACCAACGCGCGGCTCCAGAAGCGCGGGTTCAAGTTCGTCAACCAGAAGATCAAGCTCGAGCGCGGAAATAAAATATTATTATATACGGACGGGCTGACCGAAGCGGTCAATATCCGTTATGTCCAGAAAGACCCCAAGGAGATGCGGCAGGATTTCGAGGCGGCGCGCCTGTTCCCTATCCTGCGGGAAATCTCGCCGTTACCGCCCGCCGAACTGCTCGCGAAGCTGATGGAACGCCTCGTGGAGTTCCGGGGCGCCGACAGCTTCAGCGACGATATCTGCCTCGTCTGCATGGAAGTGAAATAGGCCGGTAATAATTGAGATTGGAGGTAATTTACAAGAATGAACAATAATAATAGCGAAAAAAAAGGGTTGCCGCCGGAACAACATGAAGAATTACTTAAAACATTGAAAGCCCGTTTTGAGAAAAACATGTCCCGCCATGAAGGTATCGAATGGATAGAAGTCGAAGCAAAGCTGGAAGCCCATACGGAAAAACTCTGGTCGCTCAATGAAATGGAAAGAACCGGCGGCGAACCGGATGTTGTCGGTTATGATAGAGGGACGGATGAGTACATTTTTTATGATTGTTCAGCGGAAAGTCCTGAAGCACGGAGAAACGTTTGTTATGACCGCGAGGCCTTGGAGTCAAGGAAAGAATTTAAACCGAAGGATTCCGCAATAGATATGGCAGCATCCATGGGTATTGAGATTTTAACGGAAGAACAATACCGGGAGCTGCAAAAGCTAGGGAATTTCGATCTTAAAACGTCGAGCTGGGTGAAAACCCCCTCTGAGATCAGAAAACTCGGCGGCGCCCTCTTCACGGATCGCCGTTATGACCATGTCTTTATCTATCACAACAGCGCGCCTTCTTACTATGGGGTCAGGGGTTTCCGCGGATCGTTAAAGGTCTGAATTATACTAAAACTTCAGAACTCATCCTTCCTGAATAAGTTCAGAATATAATATATGAAATCCCCGCAATATTTCTGATGGGATGGGGCTATCTATCCGCCGCAGGCTATTAAGACTATTAGGGAGGTCTAATAACTCAATAATTATTCCGAAATTACCAAATAGTAAAATAACCCTGTCATTGCGATGCCGCGCAATAAAGCTTATTGAAGCGCGGTAGAAGCAATCTATTCTATTGTCATCTAATAAATTACATAGACTGCTTCGTCACTGCATTCCCTGTCTACCTTCGGTAGAAGGCAGGCTCGCAGTGACATAGTAATATCTTTTTTATTCGATAATTATGCTTATTTATATCATTTCCATGAATTTTTTAGAACTACCCTCTTTTATAATTTTTTAAAATGGCTTTGTTGTCACGCAGTGACCCTATTGAAGGCTTCAGCTATCCATCCGCCGCAGGTTATACCTATCTATTTCTGCTTTATACCGTAATAGGATTAGCCGTCACGCAGTGACCCTTTTGAAGGCTTCGGCTATCTATCCGCCGCAGGCTTACTATATGTCTAGGTAAATGTTATCCCGTTAAGGTGCGCCCCTGTGTTTGGACAGATTTAGGGGCAAGTTAAGTTGAATCTTGCTGTGCTCTTTTCTTACATCAGTCATTCTAAGCCGCCTTTCCGGTTTTGTCAACAGGCGAAAAGTATATCGAAGCCGGCGGCTTATAACCCAGGCTCTGGTGCGGTCTTTCATGGTCGTAGTATCTAAAG
>JABLXV010000095.1 GCA_013177895.1 Brevinematales bacterium
CAACTTTCGCCTTGAATTCCGCTGAATGCTTGGTTCGCTGTGACATTGTTTTTCTCCTTCTGTATTTTACAATATCCACAGCAAAATTTCACCTTAACTGCCTGTCCAGTTTTTGGGGCGCATTATAATGTTTGATTCTTCAACTTGGGGTACTTATGTACCTTTCACATATGGAGGAGCATATCACAATAAAGAAAAAATTGGGACACAACAAGTTGAATTTGCTCCCAATAGATGGCACGAACCATTGTCATCTCAATTTGGAAAAGAGAAAAAGGATTATATGAAATATTTTATATTACCAAAGTACTAGGGAGAAAAGAATATGAAAATATTTTCATTTATATTTATTGTATTGCTTATATCAAATTGCGGTAATAGTATTAATTCAAAGGAATTATTTGTACAAAAAAACTGGGTAGGATATACTCAATACTTTACTAATCAGAATAATGAATTGTTGTTGGAAGATACATATTATAATAGGTTCTACAAAGTGAAAATTGATAAAGATTTAATAAATCTTGAAATAACAGATATTACTAATGGTTATATTAATTTTTTTAATAATTATCAAGTTGAATGGGAAGATTTAAAAGCTAAACTTGAAGGATTAAAAAAGGTAAATGAGGATGTACTTTTTCACCAAAAAGTGAATAATAACTATTATATATTAAACCTAATGAAAGATTTATACCAAGTTGGTGAACCAGAAACCTATTTAGGAATATTCAACGGAAAAACTATTGAAAGAATTAAACTGTTTTGGAAAGGAAAACAACTAGCGACTGCATATGGTTTAGAAGATTGTCAAATCTCGTACGATAATACTACAGGAAGTATATATTTTTGTGCGTTAACGGAAGAAGAAAATAAATATAAAGGGGTGTTTAAATATATCATAAAAAATAAAATTTTATCTTTAGTGGTTAAGTCTCCGAAAAGAATATTTGAAGTAATGAAAATTCCCGGGACTGATATTCTGATTTTTTTTGAAGAAGATAAAGGTCTAGTCTTCTACCGCGACACAGTGACGGAGGATTAAATCTCCTGCGCGTAGTATAACCCCCGTCCGCGCCGAGTCGTCCATTCCGGTTTTTCCGCCGCCGACCGGCGCGGGGTGGCTTGCCCTCGTTCTTTGAACGGGGGCGCGTGCGCAATACGACCTGCCGTATAGACAAGTGGCGCGTATGCGAAAAGTCGAGCCGTAGAACGCCCCGGTCTCAATTCCGCTCAGAAGCAGAGCCGGCGGTTATGAACCGGTATGCGGGCGAAGCGGAGACGGGGCGTAACTCGCGCGAAATGTCCGCGAAAAGCCCCGGCGGGGTTTGCGTCGCACAACGCCCTTTGTCGGCTTCCCCGGTAGTAAGAAGCGCTTTAAAGCGCGGGGGAAAAAGGGAAACTGCCCGAAACCGAATGCCCCGCGAAAAGCGCGGCATAGAGGCAGGGAAAAGGCAACAGCCGGGGAATGAAAGAATTTTTTATTCTATCTTTGTTTTTTGGCTGTTCTGATTTTATCCCCGCGTTTTTGAGCGCCTTTACTTCCCGAGATAACGACAAAGGGCGTTTGTTCGAGCAAGCCGTAAGGCGAAGCGAGTTACGCCTGACTCGTTATCTCGGGCTTTTCTTATAAGCGAAATCGCGCGGGGAACCTCTTTCTTTGTTACCTTTCTTTCTGGGTTCGCAGAAAGAAAGGTAACTCCCAGAAATACTTTATGAGGGGGATAAAAAGGGTTATGCCTTAAATAAGTTTCCTCACGGATTTGTTCCCCGACTATGCTCGGGGCGCGCTCAAATACTCCATTGCCGCGATCGAACGCAGGCTGAAGATAAGTATCGGAATGAGTCTTACGTAATGGGATTAGCTCCACGCAGTGGTTGCAGACAGGCGGATGATAAACTGACTGCACATCGTAATGGGATTGCCGTCACGCAGTGACCCTATTGCGGTTTCGGCATGAGCTGTTGGAGGGAGATTTTCTCGAGGAGGGCGTAGGTCTCGGGGAGTTTGTTCAATACGTCGTCATACACCTCGGTGACCGAGATCAGGTCGTGCTCCTTAAAAAGGATGAAGTACAGCGTATCGCTCATCCCCTCGAATACGAAGACGCTTTTTCCCTCGGGGAACGCGTCACGGCGGAGGAACGCGATTTTCGCGATATACCCGGACATCTGCGCGATTTTCGGTTTCAGCTTGAAATGGTACAGGAAGAAGACCTTCGTTTTCAGGAAAAAGTTTTTAATCCGTGTGCCGATGTTTTTAAAAAATCCGCTCATACTTCCTCATTATTGAATGTTTGAATTCTCCCGAACGACCGAAAAGAAAAGTAAGATACCAGACTATCGGCGCTATCGAACACCTATCGAGAACCGTCTGTATATTCAGAACTCTATATCCCGTCACGGGCTGACACGCTAATATTAGCTGCTTCTTCATATCGGGACTGTTCGCGCTCAGTGCGGTATGCTTTTAAATATTCGCCGATGTAATCCGTCACGGGCGAACGGCTTCACCGAGTAATCTTTTTCAAATCGGGACTGTTCGCACTCAGTGCGGTATGCTTTTAAATATTCCGCCGATGTAATCCGTCACGGGCGAACGGCTTCACCGAGTAATTTTTTCAAATCGGGACTGCACGCACTCAGTGCGGTATGCTTTTAAATATTCCGCCGATGTAATCCGTCACGGGCGAACGGCTTCACCGAGTAATCTTTTTCATATCGGGACTGCACGCACTCAGTGCGGTATGCTTTTAAATATTCGCCGATGTAATCCGTCACGGGCGAACGGCTTCACCGAGTAATCTTTTTCATATCGGGACTGCACGCACTCAGTGCGTCACTTCTTCCAATTGAAGTTGGTCGAGCCGCAACGGGGACAGACCCGGTCGAAATCGTTCTGGTACTCGTCCTCGGTAATCGTGTCCTGCCAATCCTGCCCGCACTCGTCGCATTCCAGAATAACCGGGATATCGCTTTGGACACCCTCGTCGACAAAAATTTTTTCGTCTAAATCGTCGTTCGCAGTGGTATCCTCGTCATCGTCGAGAAGCTCTTCCTCGTCGTCAAGGAAAAGATCGTCGAGATCGTCCATATCGTCATCCAAATCAGTACCCGAATCGTAATCGTCGTTTTCGGGAATGAATTGCTGGATATAATCGAAGTCGTCGAGATCGTCGAATTCCGCGTCATCGGAGAATGAATTATCCAACATGTCCTTCAGGTACATACCTCTATTTCCTTCATGAATCGCTCATTGTTATTTTAATTCCCCGCAGAATTCTGTCAAGAATCTGAGGGCATATTTTTTTGCAAAAAATCACAGGGTAAGTTATAATACACAGCTATAGTGATAAAGCGGAGGATAATTTGCCGGAATCTCAGGCGGATTGCTTATTCTGCAGGATTGCGTCGAAGCAGATAAAGTCCGACATTGTGTATGAGGATGCATTTACGGTGGCGTTTAACGACATCAATCCTCAGGCGCCGGTACATGTCCTGATTATCCCCAAGACGCATTACGCGGCATTGGACGATGTGGACGATCATGGGATTTACGCGCATCTATTCGATACGGTCGCGAAAATAGTCGAACTGAAGAAGCTGAAGAGCGACGGGTATCGGGTGGTGGCGAACTGCGGGAGGGATGGCGGCCAGGCGGTCGGACATATCCATCTTCATGTGCTGGGCGGACGCCCGATGAAGTGGCCCCCCGGATGATGATTAGGTTAACGAACCTGCCGAAGTGTATAGAAGAAACGTTAAAAACTTTTTATAAAGGAGTTGATTTGCATGTTGAGAATCGAAGTCCGGGATAATGAATCCATCGACGGGGTTTTGAAGCGGTTTAAGAAGGAAGTCGAGAAAGACGGTATCCTTACTGAAGAAAAGAAGCATCGCTTTTTCGAGAAGCCTTCCGAAACCCGCAAAAAGAAGATCGCCGCGGTGAAGAGAAAAATCGAAAAGAAAATCCGCAAAATGCGGCAGATGAACCGTTATATATAAATCCTCACGAGGTGCAGGATGGGGTTATTCGAAGATATTCTGAGAGAATATATTGACGCCCGTAAAAAACAGGATAAATTCGTCACGCTCGTTTTGAGCATGCTGATTTCCGATCTGAAGTACGAGAAGATCGAAAAGCAGAGGGAGCTCGAAGACGGTGACGTTATCGCGTATGTCCAGAAAACGATCAAGCAGAAAAACGAGGTCGTGATCGAATTCGAGAAGGGCGGGCGGCAGGATTTGATCGATAAAGAAAAGAACGAGATACATTTCCTGAATAAGTACCTTCCCGAGATGCTGTCGGAGGAAGAGATCAGGAAGATCGCGCTCGAGATAAAGGAATCCACCGGGGCGTCTTCGCCCTCGGATATTGGTAAGGTTATGAAGGAAATGATGCCGCGCGTTAAAGGCAAGGCCGACGGGGCGTTGGTCAAAGATGTGGTGACGAAAGTCCTGAGCGAATAAAGTACGGGCGGCATTCCCCGCGGAACAAATCCCGGTGAATATCCGGGAACAATATTTCTACGAAAATGAATGCTGCCATGATTGCAGCGGGGCTTGCTACGGCAAGCCGTTTTTTGTTAGGAGGAACCGATGCGGTTCGAATTTACGAAAATGCAGGCGCTTGGCAACGATTATATATTTATCGACGGGTATAGGTACGGCGAACTTTCCGTCGGCGCGGAGAAGCTCGCGATAGGGATGAGCGACCGCCACTTCGGGATAGGGGGCGACGGCATCATCTTCGTCCTCCCGTCGGAGTCCGCCGACGCCCGGATGCGGATATTTAACGCGGACGGGAGCGAGGCCGAGATGTGCGGCAACGGTATCCGGCAGGCCGCGAAGTACCTGTACGAGAAGGGGATACTCCGCCGCGACCGGATGGCGATCGATACCGGGGCGGGCGTGAAACAGATTTCGCTCGAGACATCGGACGGTGTGATGAAGCTTGCGGCGGTCGATATGGGCGAGCCCGTGCTCGATCCGAGGTACATCCCCGCCAACGCCGACATGAACCGCGGCGAATACGCCGTCGTCAGCCTGAAACCCGAAGGGCGCGATTTCGACTTTACCCTTGTGTCGATGGGGAATCCCCACGCCGTCGCGTTTGTGAGCGAGGTCTGCGATATGGATGTGCGGAAATACGGGCGGGCGGTGGAAATGATGAGCGATGTATTCCCGCGCCGGACGAACGTCGAGTTCATCGAGATGATCTCGCGGAACGAACTGCGGATGCGGGTATGGGAACGCGGCAGCGGCGAGACTCTCGCGTGCGGGACGGGCGCGTCGGCAAGCGTGGTCGCGGCGGTGTTGAACGGGCTGACCGACAGGAAAGTGACCGTACATCTCCTCGGGGGCGACCTGCTGATCGAATGGACGGACGATAACCATGTGATGATGACCGGCGGCGCGGAGACCGCGTTCGAGGGTTCCGGCGATACGGAATATTTTTTAGACATCGCCGATAACGCGCCGAAGCAGAGTTAAGAAAACTATGGAAACGCAATATTCGTTATTGGACATAATCCGAATACTGACCCGGAACCTGAGCGAGCATGAGGAGAAACTTCTCGGCGATATAGGGCTGGGCAGTCTGTCCCCCGGGAAAATCCGCTGCCTCGATTTTATCGCGCAGATGAAAAATCCCACCCCGACCGAGCTCGCGGCCGCATTGAATATCACTAAACCTTCGGTGACCGCGATGCTGGATAAACTGGCGGCGGAAGGATTTATCCGCAAGGTGCGTTCCGACGAGGACGCGCGTTCGCTCCATGTGCATCTCACCGATAAGGGCGATAATGTCGCCGAATTGCATGACGGAATACACGAAGACCTTGCCGATCATTTTACCGCCAACCTCAACCCCGACGAGACTATCGAGCTCATACGCCTCCTGAATAAAGTCATCCGCACCTTCTGATTTTTATAAAAAATATTTCCGTAAAGGCATTGACATGGTTTATGGATTTCATTATAATTAGTTAGATAAACTAATATATAAATTTGATAAAAAAACTAAAAAAATTCCCGAAAGGGATTGACACGGCCGCCGATATATGATATATTATTTCGGTGACCGAGTGGTCATTTTTTTAGAAGCTATTGATGACCGGATGGTCATTGACGAAACTTTAAGGAGGTTTCTATGGTTAAATGGATTCTCATGCTGGCGTTGGTACCGATGACCGCGTTCTCGCTGACCGCGAAGGAAATTATCCAGAAGGTGGACAATAATCAGGTCTACAAGACGGAGAAGTTCGAGGCGGTTATGACTATCCAGAAAGGCTCGCAGAAGCTGACTAAAAAATTCCAGGGCTATACGCAGAGCGAGGGAAAGAAATCGTTCATGGAGTTTACCAACCCCGAGGATAAAGGGGTGAAATACCTCAAGCTCGACAAGGAGTTATGGATTTATTTCCCCGACGCGGACGATACGATGAAAATATCCGGCTACATGCTCCAGAAGGGCATGATGGGCAGCGATATTTCCTACGAGGATATGCTCGAGGAGAACAGTCTCTATAACGATTACGACTCGGTCCTGATCGGGGATACCAATGTGAACGGTGTGCTCTGCTATCATATCACCCTGACCGCGAAAAGCGACAAGGTCACCTATGCGAAGCAGGATTTGTTTATCGATAAGGATAAGTTTATATGGGTGGAATCTATTCTCTACGCGATCGGCGACCGTCCTATCAAACGGATGACCGCGCTGAAGGTGGAGAAGAAGGGCGGGCGTTATGTCATCACCGAGATGGAGATTGTCGACCTGCGCCAATTGAATACGAAAACCACCATCGGGTTCACCAAGATCGATTTCGACATCGCGCTCCCGAAGGACGGCTTCTCGAAAAGCAAGCTGAAATAGGGGGTTTCTATGAATAAATTACGCAGCGCGTTCCGGGCCGCGGCGGTCCTGTTTATCACCGCTATCCCGCTTTTCGCGGAGATCGACTTATCCGGCGCGCTTCGGAACGATTTCCTCGTGATGAAGCCCGTCAACGCGTCGCCGAACTACAACAACACCCTCGAAATGAAACTGATACTCGAACGCAAGACCGAGGAATGGAAGTTCTACGCCGACGCGCGGCTCTCGTTGTACGCGGGGATTATCACCAATTACACCGGCGCATCGGTCGGCCTCAATCTACTGCGCGCGTTTATCCGTTACTATTCCCCGATAGGCCCCATCACGGCCGGTAAGACGTACATGAACTACGGCATCCGCGGGATGTTTAACCCGTTCGAGATGGTCAAGAACGTGAATTTTACCGACCTGAACTACGACCTCGAAGGGATGGTCGCGCTGACATGGGAGCCGCCGCTCGACGACCTGTCCGGGTTG
>JABLXV010000096.1 GCA_013177895.1 Brevinematales bacterium
TCGCCCCTTAGTACTCGGAGTACCAGTTCTCCCTTTCTTTTCGCGCTGTTTCTTTGGCTCATTTTTCGTCTCCTTCTAAGCTATATTTTAGCTTAAAAAGTGCTCGCTTTCAACTGGGGCTATTATAAAGTATATAATTGCTTCCCTGCAAAGTTTAATAATTTTTAAAGCTTTTTGCGAAAAATCCTTTTCATATAAATTGCATGCCCAATCATCGATACGGGAATCCAAAGTTATATTACCAGTATGTTGAGTTTTTCCGTCCCAGAATTCGTTGTGTAGTTTAATGTATTTGTGTTCGATATGATTTCGTATATTTGCTAATTCTTTTGCTTCGGGTTCGATAGATTCTTGAAAATCTCCTTTTTCATGAAAATCTTTACTTAAAAAAAATAATCCTCTGAGAGGAAAGTTTTTAAATTCTTCAATTTTCGGATTGATAAAGTATTTGTTTTCTTGTTTAACGAACCATATTTTTTTAAAACTCACATCCCTTGCATTTAAATTAAGCTCAAGATACTCATTTAAAAAATAGGCAATTTTATCGAAAATAGAATATGCCATTCTATATGATACCTTTAGATACTCAGTTTTTATTCCATATTCCGTATAATCTAAAGTATTAAATAAATGATTTCCTTTATCAGAAAAATGGTTTTCGTTTTCAATTAGAGTTGATTGATAAAAGAAATATCGTAATGATATGAATTCTTGTTTAATCTGGTTAAAAAAACCTATATAAATCGGGGCAGGATTTTCTTTAATACTTACGGTATGGTCAGGTAACCCAAGTATATCATGGCAAACGAAGCTTTCTTTAAACACATCATTTAATGGGTTTAAAAATAAACTATTATTCATTACCCATTGTTTATATTCTATTTCTTTTTCTGTTTCTCCCATTGAAAATATATCTTGCTTTTTTATGTTTTCAAGGTTTTCAACTCTAAAAATACTAATAAGCTCATTTATTTCACTAATAAAATAATTTTTTGATTCAGGATATATAGAATTAGAATTAATACATTGCTTTAATAATGCATATGCTTTTTGAGAAATAATATATTGATGAGATTTTTCATATAAAAGGGATGCATAGGTTTTTAATCCCTTACCTAGATTTCCGATAGCCATTCCAAAATATGGAACAATATGTAAAGCTTTTACCCAATAATCAATTGCACCAATAGTTCTTCCCGCGTGATTAAAAGTATTTCCAAGATTTGTTAAATTATGAACCATTATTTGTTTTACAAGCGGTGAAGTAATATTATTTATCTTTAGCATATTTCTATAATTAATAATTGCATTATTAAATTCTGGTTTTTCATATAACCAAGTATTATCTTGACTATTCTTTAAAGTATTTATATCTGACCATACATTTCCTAAATAATAATAATAGACTGCTTTATCATCGGGTGTTAGTTCGTGAAAATTATATTCTAATAATTCATTTTTACATTTTTCTAATTCAGTAATGTCATGGTTATCAAATGATGCATCAATTCTTTTCCCAATTTCTTCTAATTTCTCTAACATATATCCCCCTTTTTATTATTATATATCCTTAGAAAATGTTTGTAAAACAATTTTAAGATATTTAGGGGCATAAAAAAACCCGGCCGAAGCCGGGGTTTGTAGTCGAACAAATCTGGATAGCTCGCGCTATCAACACGGGCTATTTACTTCTACAGGCGACAGGTTTGAGATCGGGGATAGCCCGCGCAGCGGACGGGGATAGCCGTCACTCAGTGACCACCGCGAGAATATCATCCATCGAAACCAGCAGGTATTCCTTATCGTCGGCCTTTACCTGGGTACCGGCGTATTTGTCGTAAATGACCTTATCGCCCTTCTTTACAGTAACAGCCTCATCCGTACCTACCGCTTCGACAATACCCTCGGTAGTTTTTTCCTGATTCGCGGTTTCGGGGATAATGATACCGCTCTGGGTTTTAGTCTTCTTTTCTTCCATTAAGATCAAAACCCTGTTTCCCAAAGGTTTAATCGACATTATCTCCTCCGTAGCTTTTGTATTTTAGGATTAAATATAATCAAGATTTTCGAAATCGTCAAGGGCTTAGAACGGGTCGAAGTCGATGTTCTCGAATTCTTCCGGCGTGGTCTTTTCCCATCTCGGGTGCAGAAGAGAAAACCACTGTTCGGGATATTTGCGGATATAGGTCTCGTAATGCGAATTGATATAGGTCATAATATCGGCTGCGTCCTTTTCCGCATCGCCGGTGCTCGGGAACGTCTTAGGGTCGTCGAACTTGAACACATACTTATCGTCGGTATCGCGGTAACAGTATCCCATCACGATAGGCGAGCCGAAGCGGAGATGGAGTTTCGCGGGGCCGTCCGCAGTCGCGCTCGGCATCCCGAAGAACGGTACGAAGATCGGCTTGAAGTAATAGGTCTGGTCCGCGACCAGCGCGATAGAACCGCCGCCGCGAAGATGTTTCGCGAGCCCCATCGTCTCGTTAATCTCGTTATAGAAGCACTTCATCTTGCCTTTCTTGACGCGCAGGTTCTTCAGCCAGAGGTCGGTATAGGGGTTGAACTGGCGGTTAATGACCACCGCGAGGTTGAGGCCGAGTTTCGCGGAGACGCTGCCCATATATTCCCAGTTGCCGAGATGGAGGGTGACTACTATCCCGCCCTTTCCGGCGGCGGCGGTTTTAGTGACCGCCTCGTAGTTTTCGTAACGCGCGTACTTATGGTAGTTTTTCGCGGTGATGCGCCCGAGTTTCAGGTATTCTATCCCGAAACGGACGATATTTCGATAGAGCTGGCGGACGATCCTGTCCTGCTCCTCTTTCGGTAACGGGTTATCCTTATAGATGATGCCGAGGTTCATGTAAGCCCACTTTTTATCGCGGGTATTGACATGGAAGAATATCCATCCGAGAAAGCGCGCGAACCCATTAGTCCACGCGAACGGGATGAAGCTGATGAGTTTCGCTAACGGTACGACAATGATGTATTCGAGAATATAACCGATTCGTTCGAAAAATCCGACTTTCCTTCTTCCCAATCTCCGCTCCCTATTCGATAAAAATCGTTAATTGACCGGTTGGATGTTCACCGGAGCCGCGTTGGTCGCGGGCGGGGGCGTATTTTTATTCAGCTTCGCTTCGATCTTTTTCATCATCTTCGCGGCGAGCACCTGCGGAGCCTTCGTCGGCGAGTTGATCTGGAGCACCTTCTGGAAATATTGGGTGGCGAGATCGTATTTATCCTGGGTGTAACGGATAAACCCGATCTCATAGTTCGCCCATGCTACATATTCCTGCGCATCGGGGTTATCCCCCCATAGCTCGATGATGGAATTATAATAATAGAGCGCGCCGTCCTCATCGTAGTTGATATAACGGTCGACACCCTTCTCCATAATGAACTTCGGGGAGAGCGCCGCGAGTTCGGGTTTCGGGATACGCGAGGAATCCCCGCACGCCCCGAGAAATAATGTAAAAAATAGTGCCGGTAACCAGAACCGCATTCGGCGCTCCTTTCTCGATATTCAGATGCATATTATAATAGAGTGGGGAAAAAGAATCAAGGATAGAGAACGAGCGAAATTATTGCGCGAGGATTTCATCGAAGAAACGATGTATTGATAAATATATTTATCATACTACCTTGACAGACATAGTAATATGTTGTATAATGCATCTAGGAGCGTGAATATGAATGAAAAAACAGGCGACGCTATAATTTCATCGGACCTGCTGCGGGGGCATACCGATACGATGATTCTGAAGCTTTTGCTGGGAAATGACCGGTATGGTTATGAAATCGTAAAGATGATCGGTCAGAATTCAGGCGGCGAGTATGAACTGAAGGAAGCTACCATGTATTCCAGCCTCAAACGGCTCGAGACAAACGGCGACATTTCGTGGTATTGGGGGGATGAAACCCAAGGAGGCAGGCGTAAATATTATAAAATTACCGAACAAGGTAAATTGACTTACAACCAAAATAAACAAAATTGGGAATTTGCAAAGCGTGTTCTGGAAAATCTATTATAGGAGGCCATCAGATGAAAGAAAAAATAACCGGATACGTAGACGAGGTTTTTGCAACCTATGAAAATGTTAAGAGTGTAAATGAGTTGAAGGCAGAGTTGCTGGCTGATTTGCAGGAGCGATTCCGTGAACTTAAAGCCGAGGGCAACGACGACGAAACGGCATTTAAGATAACCATTGACAGTATTGGCGATATTGAGCAAACCGTATTGGAGGCCGCCAATCTCTCCCGTTCGCTGGAGCGTCAGGTGCTGATAAACTTCAGCGGAAGCAATTTGCCGAAGAGCGACTTTGCGGGTGTTATCGTACATAAAGGGAAATTTGAAGGAAGCTTGCTGAACGGTTCCGACTTTGCGGGCGCGGACTTAACCGGGAGCTCATTTAACGGGAGCGCGTTACGGGGCTCAAATTTTGCGGGCGCTGATCTGACCGGCAGCTCATTCAAGGCCAGCGACGTGCGTGAATCCGATTTTGACGGCGCAAATCTGACAGACTGCACCCTGACCGCCAGTGACCTCACGGATGCGAGTTTTAAAAAAACCGTTCTTGTACGCGCCGAATTCCACTCATCGGGGCTGACCGGGGCAAAATTTACCGATGTAAAATTTGTCGACGTGAAACTGAACGCGACAGAACTGAGGAAGACCGTCTTTGAGAACTGTACCTTTGTCGGGGTGGACTTCAAATATTGCGACCTGCGAGGGCTGTCCCTGGACGGACTTACCTTTATCGGCGTCAAGTTTGACAGGACGGAGCTGAAAGAAGTTTCGTTCAAGGGCGCGACAATTAAAAATGTATCATTCTTTCCGACGTTTGCCCTGACAAATAAATACTACCGTGCCATCAAAGCCATTTGCTTCGACGGCGCGATGATGGATAAACTGACCTACGCCCTGCTCAGAGGAATGGATGCGGACCTGTCAAAAGTAAAAATTATTTAGGAGAGGTGTAACATCCCATATCTAATAAAGAAGCAGCCATTTTAAATCCGGGTGAAACACTGACGCGGTATATTATCAGGGCGGTTTCAAAAACTATTGATATTTATAACAATAGTATTTATAATTCTTTATAACTCGCCCAATGGTCACTTCCTTGTCCTCTTTTCCTTGATAATCTAATTGAAAAGAGGGTTTTTAGAAGTGCCCATCATTAGAAACGGAGGAATTGTGCCCGGAATGCCGGAACAAAATATCCCTCGAGATGCACAAAATATTTTAATGAAACTTTTAAAAATACAGTTGACAAAATTATATTTCGGATATATTATACTATATACGATAGCGTAGGAAACAAAATGAAAAGAACATTGATCGTTCTTTTTTGCCCGGCAATTTCCCCATTGTTTGTCCATACCATACCGGTTAAATAATGATTTATTTCCTCCCTGAAATCCGCGTGACAGACGGATTACATTACGTTAAGAAGGAGGAAAGGATGAAAAAGAATTATCTGTTAGGATTATTTGCAATAGTAGCTTTTTGTTCCTGTAGTTTCAGTTTTTCGGAAGAAGATTTAACAGTTCACCCTGTAGAGTTTGAAGTTCCACCGAACAAATATAAAGATGATACTCCTGATGAGTTTAATAATAGTATTGAACCGCAAACTATCTGGTTCGATTTTACTAAGGACCTGGAAGGTATACCTGATGAGGAATGGGGGAATATAGTAGTTAAATTTCATATCCAAGAAGCGGATGATGAAAATTATGCGGATAATAATTTAAATCAGGTTTTTTGGGCAATGATTAACGATGTTTATTTCGTTATTCCTAGACCGGTCGGGTATTTGGACACCTATCAAATTGTTCCAAATATAGGCCAAAAAACGGTTACTATAAAATATTATGCATCCGATATAAGCGGAATATATGATATCATAGGTGTGGTTTATTATAAGGGCGATGTTATAGGGAGTAAGAGTTCAAAAGCCATAGTAAAAATTCCTGACTTAAATGGAGTTCAAAGGGATGTATGGGGATATATTACATACACTGATCCGTTTGGTCAGGTGATCGATAGGGATAGTCAACTTTGGTATATTGGAGGAACAAACTTCTATCACGTTCAAAATAATTTCCTAAAACCGGATGCCGCAGAGATGCTATATTTATTAGCAAAGAGATATATTAAAGATTACTATGTTTCATGGAACAAGTGGTTTATTCTGCGTTTGAACGATATGTCTCTTCCTTGGGGCGGAATGTTCTGGATCGGGTATGTTTCAAAGAGTGCTAATTTAACCATTAATCGGGTTGACGTACACGGCACTCCCTATACTATTTTATACCGCATGGGTTTTGATTTAAGAATCTACGCACCCCATCATTGGTATCACAGGCATGGCATCAATTTCGATTTAGGTGTAGTAGCGGATAACGGAAACGGTGGAAAAGATGAAAGTAAAGATATAGATGATTTTCTAATACGCGATGCTGCTGACTATTTTAATTTTGATATTATTTTTGAAGGCGATCCCCCGCATTATCATCTGAAATACCTAAATCCCAGACGCACTAATCCATATTATCAAACCTTTCCAAATTAAACCATAAGAAGGAGATAAAAATTAAAAGTATAAAATTACTTTATTTGTTTTGTCTATTAGGACTAGCATTACCGCTTTTTAGTATTACCCCATACAGCGAAATGGCGAACGAATTTAACGCTACCGTAGAAACGAGCGTGTATCAATCGAACGATAATGTCGTGTTCAAGTATGTCATAAGCTATGATAAAAACAACAAGCGCGACTTAGGTGTGGCAAGTATTAAATTTCCAAAAACCGTGCATGAAAATATGTTTGTTAAATTCTTCGGGATAGCGGACAGGAAAATCGATTGGTTCGGGAGTTTCACTGAGGGTGAAGAAATAAATGGTGTTAGTTTTTTTGCTAAAAATATTGAGGGAAAGCCGGGAACACCGGGAAAACTTATTAAGATTAATGAGAATATGGTAATTAGTATAATGCGCCCCAAAAACTGGACAGGCAGTTAAGGTGAAATTTTGCTGTGGATATTGTAAAATACAGAAGGAGAAAAACAATGTCACAGCGAACCAAGCATTCAGCGGAATTCAAGGCGAAAGTTG
>JABLXV010000097.1 GCA_013177895.1 Brevinematales bacterium
GAGGCGGTATTCGACCTTAACCCTCTCGGGGGCGCAAAGTATTCCTACAACGGGATAAATATCCCGGTTGTTTCATTAACCGGGGATATGGGTCTGAATATCCATCTTGTCTATCCGCTATCCAAAGAGGGGGTCGACCATTTCGGGTTCGGCATCGGGGCGTTCAGTTCGATGATCGCGCCGTCCGACGTCTCCGGCGACTAAACCAACCTCTCGATGAATACCCATTGGTTCAAAATGATCGGAGTGCTCACCTACTCGATGATTATTAACTGCTTCTATCTGAACATAGACGTAGGCGCATACTATGCTGCCGGGGACGGCGGCTCGCGCACGGTGGAAATTACGGATAATTGGTACACCCAGCTCGAGTATGACCGAATCAAGTACATGACGCCGGAACAGTTCAACCCTGATTACGGTCTGCATTTCCGTCTCGGTATCGGATTCGGTATCCCCAATGACGAAGTTTACTATGAAACAGGTATCTGGTATCCCACTGTCGTCGGATTTTCAACCGGAATCTCCGTGAATATCAGCTTCGCGGAATTATTGAACCTTCCCGCGGAGGACTATAATCAGTACTGGGATATCGGATTGTGGATGGGAATCCCGTTTTTCCTGCAAATTTAGCGGAAACACTTATCTATTTCCCGAAAATATCGACAATTAAGTATATCCGCGCGGGAGGGAAATATGAAAGAAGCCGATGTGACTATGAAAGACGGGAAAATCTGGGTAAACATTCATCTCGACGAGCAGTTGAATTTTATCCGCAAGTTCGAGAGCGGAAAAGAAGCGATCGAGTATCTCCGTCAGGAGCATATCCTCAAGGAATGCGCATAATTATCGCATAGTTAAGTTAACGTTAGTTCTATTATTATCAACAATATTTCTTAAATTCTCACTATTTCTTTGACATTTTCATGCCCCGTTATAAAATCATAACGATGATTTAGGGGGTTTTTATGAAATATTTTTATCGATTCGTGGGTTTTGTATTCCTATCCGCGTGCATCGCAATCCCGGCTCATTCGTTTATGATAGGGGAATTCAAGTATAATATGTGCTTCCTCGGCGGAAATAAGTATGCCTACGCGGGGCATGAAATCCCGGCGGGGAGTTTTAACGGCGACCTCGGGCTGGACCTCCATTTCGTATACCCCGTGAAGAAGTATTCCCCCGACCATATCGGGATCGGCGTGGGGGCGTACTCCACGACTTTCTGGGTATCCGGTTACGGCGGGAGCGTGCTCACCTCCGATCATTACTGGCTGAGTCTCTATAGTTTCTGGTGGAAATTCCCGCTCACCTTTACCTACTCGTATATCGATAACTGCGCGTTTTTTAATATCGAAGCGGGGGTGTATTATGCCGTCCAGAACACGGGCAGCCGCGATATCGAGATCGACGCGGCGGGTATAAACGAGAATATCGATGGGTTTCCGCCTAATTTTATCGGCCCGAACTACGGGCTTCATTTCGAGTTCGTCATGGGGTTCGGTATACCCGACGATGGAATGTTCCTCGCCGCGAAATACCCCTATCCCGCGATCTTCGGGTTCGACTTCGGGGTGGTGATCGAAATCAGCCTCAACGACCACTTTAACTCGCCGGCGGAGGAGTTTAATTACTGGAGTCTGGGCATCATGTTCGGTATCCCGTTCTTCCTGCTGATCTGATGAAGGGGTAAATGTACTCGCGCGGAACTTCCCGAAAACGGATAATTTTGACGATTACGGCATATTGCGATAATATGCCGCCCCCATTATGGATGAGTGTATGTAAAGAATTGAAACAATCTAAAGATGGAATTCAGCAATATTTGAGGCTATACCTGAATATCGATAAACCCGCCTGAGTTCAGGTTGTTCAGCCCGAATGTCTCGCGAACCTGTCCGCCCTGGTCGACCTTCATAGTCTTCGTATTCCCCTTGGCGACACCTTCCTCGATCTTTCCGCGTAATTCGCTCATTAATCCGTTCTTGACTAGCGAGTTTTGTAAACCCGCCGGCGCGTTAATAGTCATATCAGCCTCCGTACCAATTTTCCTGTCCCTCGGTATTATATTAACGCCATTTCAGGGGATTGTCAAGGGCATTCGGCTATAATATGCGATAACTGAAGTATCCGGGGAAAAACTTGATAAAAACCGCCAGAGTAAATATCCTATTCTTTCGGAGGAAACGGATGAAAAATCTATTCGTTATTTTAGTATTCGCGGTTCTATTGTTCACGGGGTGCGATGAAAGAAAGACTGTCGAAGAGGTCGACCTCTCTGAGATATTCGCGTCATACGGTTACCCCGGCTGTTTCGCGGCGCTCGACCTGAAGAATAACACGTACTATGTTCACAATATGACGCGTACTATGACCGGATTTCTCCCCGCGTCGACATTTAAAATCCTGAACTCGCTCATCATCCTCGAGACGGGGACTCTTCCCGACGAGAACACCCCCGTTCAGTGGGACGGGGTAATGCGCGATTTCCCCGGATGGAACACGAACCTGACCCTGCGGGAGGCGTTCAAGGTATCCGCGGTCTGGGTGTACCAATCAGAGGCGCGCAAGGTCGGCGCGGACGCGATGCTCGATTTCCTCACCCGATGCGATTACGGGAATAAGGATATTTCCGCCGGGGTGGACAAGTTCTGGCTCGAGGGAAATTTCGTGATTTCGCCGATGGAGCAGCTATTCTTCCTCAAGAAGTTTTACCTCGGGAAACTCCCGTTCTCGCATCAGACATTGCAGACCGTAAAATCGATGATGCTGACGGAGGAGGGGACGGGATATCAGCTGTATTCGAAGACCGGGTTTGCGGCGCGGGTAACTCCGAACATCGGATGGTGGGTCGGATTTGTGGAGACCCCGACGAACACCTACCTCTTCGCGGTTAATATCGAATCGCATGAGGCGGACGCGGCCTTCAGCGGTACGCGGATCGAGATCGGAAAACAGGCGCTCAAGCAGCTGAAGATGCTCCCGTGATTATGCCTCGTCCCGCATCACGCTCGTAATTAAAAACGCCATCTCCAACGCCTGGTGATAGTTCAGGCGCGGGTCGACATAGGTCTCGTAGTTCTTGCCGAGGTCGGTATGCGTGAGTTCCTGCGACCCCCCGATACATTCGGTCACATCGTCCCCGGTCAGCTCGAAATGCACGCCGGACAGGATACTCCCCGCCGCGCGGTGCACGCCGAACGCCTTCGACAACTCGTCGAGGATAGCGTTGAAGTCCCGCGTCTTGTACGCGTCGTTACCCTCGCCTACGCTGATCGTATTCCCGTGCATCGGGTCGCAGCTCCATGTCACACTCAGCCCCGCCTTGTTCACCGCGCCGATCAGCGGCGGCAGCCCCGCCTCTATCTTCGACGCGCCCATCCGGCTGATCAGAGTCACCTTGCCGGGCTCGTTGGACGGGTTCAGCCTGCGTACCAGTTCCACCAGTTCGTCGGGCGTGATCTTCGGCCCGATCTTTACCCCCACGGGGTTCGCTATCCCCCGGAAGTACTCGACATGCGCCCCGTCGATCTGCCGGGTACGTTCGCCGATCCAGAGCATGTGCGCCCCGAAATTGTAGTACTTATCGTTCAACGGCGACTTACGGGTCATCGCCTCTTCGTATCCCAATAATAATCCCTCGTGCGAGGTATAGAACTCGACGCGCCCCAGGCTCTCCGAGTTCAGCCCTCCGAATGTCTCCATGAAACGGATGGAATCGAGAAGGCTGTCCACCCGGCGCTTATACTCCGGCCATCGCGGGCTTTTTTCTATCGAGTAGAGGTTCCATGTATAGGGATGGTGCAGGTCGGCGTATCCCCCGTCGATCATCGCGCGGACGAAATTCAGGGTCGCGGCGGAATAAAAGTAGCTCTTCCGCATCCGCTCCGGGTCGGGAATACGCGCGCCGAGGACCGGTTCGATCCCGTTGATATTATCCCCCTTATAGCTCGGAAGCTCCACCCCGTCAATCGTCTCCATCGGGTTGGAACGCGGCTTCGCGTACTGCCCGGCGATACGCCCGATCCGCACGACCGGGTGATGCATGCCGTGGGTCAGCAGGACGCTCATCTGGAGCAGTATCTTGATTTTATTGATGATGGACGGGGAGTTGCAGTCGATAAAACGCTCGGCGCAGTCGCCGCCCTGGAGCAGGAATTTTTTCCCCATCCCGGCATCGGCGATCTCGGCCTTCAGTTTCTCGATCTCGCCGGAGAAGACCAGCGGCGGTAATGCCCCGATATCGTCGAGGGTCGAGTTCAGTTTCCGCGTATCGGGATAATCCGGTTGCTGCGCCGCGGGAAAATCCCTCCAGCTATTCCTGCTCCATCTATTCATAGACATATCCGCCTCCTAAACCAATATTATAATGGGAAACAACTGAAATTTCAAACATATTCGGTATCCGGTGTCTATTTATCAATCATAATGCGTTTGTATATGATTTATATATAATCACATAATACGTACATGATTATATATTAGGCATATCGGAATTTTCATGCGCGTTAAAACATTCGTTATCTACTTATAATATATAGAGATAAGAATGCGTAATATTTTGGCACGGCGTTTGCTTATATATATTGCCGCGAATCAGTACGCGGCAAATGTAGAAAAATATCATTGCATGGAGGTTCTGAGATGACGAACGAGATTCTGCAGGCGGTTACTAATATCGCCGCTCAGGCTGCCCCGGCAGTTCCAGAATTCAACTGGCTTGACACCATTTGGGTACTGATCGCGGGCGTGTTGGTCTTCTTCATGAATGCGGGTTTCGCGTTCGTGGAGACTGGTTTTGTCCGCGCTAAGAACGCGGTCGTGGTTATGGCGAAGAACTTCGTGGTCTTCGGCCTGGCGACTATGGCCTTCTGGGCTGTAGGTTACGCCTTAATGTTCAAGGTGTTTACCAACTTCGGAAGCGGTTTGTTCTTCTACTCGATGGGAACAGCCTACCCGACAGGGCCGACTATCCCTGAAATGGCATTCTTCTTCTTCCAGTTGGTGTTCGCGGGTACCGCCGCGACAATCGTATCCGGCGCTATCGCGGAACGGAGCAAGTTCCTTGTTTTCGTGCTCTTCTCCGTGATACTGGTAGCATTGGTCTACCCGCTTGTCGGTATGATGATCTGGAACCCCGACGGATTCCTGTTTAAAGACGGGTTCATCGATTTCGCGGGTTCTACTGTGGTACACTCGGTCGGCGGATGGGCCGCATTAGCGGGTATCATTATCCTCGGGCCGCGTTTAGGGAAGTTCAGCAAAGTCGGCGGGAAACACAAAGTGAACGTGATCCCCGGGCACTCGATGTCCCTCGCGACTTTAGGTACCTTTATCCTCTGGCTCGGATGGTTCGGGTTTAACCCCGGCTCTATGCTCGCCGTTAACGAGGATGTGATCAAGATCGCGGTGAATACGAATATGGCCGGCGTAACCGGTATGCTCACTGCCACCCTGCTCTCGTGGATACGCTTCAAGAAACCGGACTTCGGTATGATGCTCAACGGCCTCCTGGGCGGATTGGTCGCTGTTACCGCCGGATGTAACGCGGTAACTGTCGGAGGCGCGGCGCTCATCGGTACAATAGCGGGTGTGATTATAGTCTACGGTGTTCCCATGTTCGAGAACCTCGGCCTCGACGACCCTGTCGGCGCGACTTCGGTTCACCTTCTCAACGGTGTCGCCGGTACTTTACTGGTCGGGTTCTTCGCGGTTGACGGCGGATTGGTTTACACCGGTGGTTTGGACTTAGTGGTCAAACAGCTCAAAGGTATAGGTTATACCGCTGCTATCGTTTTCCCGATCAGCTTGATTGTTTGGTGGCTCCTCAACGTGGTCTTCAAAATCCGTGTTCCTGAAAAAGAGGAGATCGAAGGCCTTGATGTCGGTGAGATGGGCACTGAAGCCTATGTCATGCATGATAAATAACGGAAAGGAGTAGAGATATGAAACTAATATTAGCTATTATCAGACCGGAAAGTCTGGAATCGGTACGCGAGAAGCTCTACGCCAAAGGCATAGACAGCATGACGGTTATCGACGTACAGGGCCACGGCAAGCAGAAGGGGCACAAAGAGCTCTACCGCGGACGCGAGTATCAGGTCGAGTTCCTGAACAAGATACAGCTCGAGCTCGCGGTGGCGGACAATATGGTCGACCCTGTGATCGAAGCGATCGCATCCGGCGCGAAGAGCGGTTCGATGGGCGCTATCGGAGACGGAAAAATCTTCGTAACCAACCTTGAAAAGGTGCTGCGTATCCGGACAGGCGAAACAAACGAAAGTGCTTTATAAGCGTACAGTAACAGGATGGGCGTCCCCACGCGGGGGCGCCCTATTTTTTCTGCTGCGCAGGCTAATCCCGATCTCGATATGTTCAGAAGCACACATCGCAAGCCCGTGTTCCAAGGGGGACGCCACTTTTTTTTAACGTCCTTGTCATCGCGGGACTTCTCGCTTCGTAGCGGCGGGGTAAAAATCAAACACCTCATTTCAATTAGGGATACCCCCGACCTTCAGTCAAGGGCAAGTTAGGGTTAAAAAGATTCCTGTTTTTTACATATTTATTCTCTCAGTGTCTTTTTTTAATAAACACGCTTCATACTTTCTTTCCCCTCAAGGCGAACCTTTCGGAATTTATAATTTTCTTTCTTTCTGAGAACCCAGAAAGATGATATGATAAAAGACCGGTGAGAAAATCCTTTTCTAATTCTGAATAATCAAATTGAGATAGAAAAGGAGTAGATAGGTTATAGGTTGGCCGCTTTCTTAGGGCAAATGACCCTGACAGA
>JABLXV010000098.1 GCA_013177895.1 Brevinematales bacterium
TCGATATCGGGATTAGCCCTCCGCTCCGCATCTTGACATCCCCTCCCGTAGGAAACGGAAGGCAAGCTGTCGCTGCGGGGGTTCCCCCTCCGTGGGGTCACTGAGTGACGTCTATTCCGGCTTACCCATTCATCACGGGCTGTTTTTGAATTTCAATGCAAGCTCGATATCGGGATTAGCCCACCCGCAGGGTGCGCAGTGACTGCGGTATTTGCAATTATTTATTCTTTCTTCTATAATTTCTCATAGTGGATTCTTCTTCGAGTGAATTTTACGGGAATGCGCGTGAGAAATAAAACCATTTCATTTTTATCGCTGATTCGTTTTGCCTGCATGTTTTTAATCATTATCCTGTCGGGCGCGCGGTTGTACGCGGCGTCGCAGTTGACGAATCTGACGCCCGAAGAGAAGGAGTGGCTCAAACAGCATCCTGTCATCCGGGTCGCGCCGAATCCCATGTTTCCGCCTATCGAATGGTATGACGAACAGGGCGAGGTGCAGGGACTGTCGATCGATTTTCTGAAACTGATCGCCAGGCAGCTCGATGTGAAGTTCGATATTATCCGTTTTCAATCCTGGGACGAGGCGGTCAAGAGTATCAAGAACAAGGAAGTCGATCTATTGTCCGCCGCCGCATATACGGACGAATTGGGTAAGTTCCTGCTGTTCACGATGCCCCATATCAACCTGACGGGCGCGGTAGTCGCTAAAAAAACGGTTACCGAATTCCTGGACGATAATAAAATCAGTACGATGGCATGCGCGGTCCTGGCCGGGAGTATGTGGGAGGGATACCTGAAAATCCGGTACCCCGATATCGATATAACCACAGTGAATAGCATACCGGAAGGTCTCGATTTGGTATCCGAAGGGGATGTGGATTGTCTGATCGACAATATCGCGACATTATCCTACTTTATCGATAAAGAGGGGGTGAAAGATCTCAGGATAGCGGGCGAATTGGATTTTCTGGTAAAACACGGTTTCGCGGTCAGGAACGACTGGCCTGTACTTCACCAGATTCTTCAGAAAGCGATTGCCGCGACATCCCATGAGGATGTCATGAAGCTGATCAATAAGTGGATTGCCGGGAAAATCGCCCCGCCCCCGCCGCCGGAACAGATTTCCTCTATTATCATCATTGTTCTCGGCATCGGCGCGTTCCTCTTCGGTACGTTGATGATCAACCGTTCCCTCAAGCGGCAGGTTATCCAGAAAACCAAACAGCTCAATATCGAACTGAGCGAACGTATTAAAACGGAGGAAAAACTCCAGCAGGCGCGCGACGAACTGGAACTGCGGGTGCAGGAACGCACGAAGGAGCTCCGGGAACTGAACGACGATCTCCAAAGAGAGATTGAGGAAAGAATCAAGATTGAGAAAAAGATTGAGACCGATCTGAAATTCCGTCAGAAATTTATCGACGCTATCCCGATCCCTATCTATTACCGCGATACCGAACGCAAATTCCTTTTCTGCAATACCGCGTTTCTCGATATACTGGGGATGACCCGCGAGGAGATTATCGGGAAAAGCGTCGAGGAAAGGCTTGCGTCGGCGAATGTAAAGATACTTAACGAATACGATTATACCCAAGCGCCTACGTGGGATGACGGGGAATCCAACGATACCCTCGAGGCGGAAACATTGTTCCGCGACGGATCGGTGCATACGATTCTATATAACCGTTCGCTGATTTACAACGCGGACGGAACTCCCGACGGCGCGATCGGGGCGATGCTCGATATTACCGACCGGAAGTCGGCGGAGGCCGCGCTGCGTGAATCCGAGGCCAAGTACCGCGTGCTGGTCGAGAACCTTCAGGAAGGCGTGTTTATTATCGACGACGAAAAGTTCGTATTCGTCAACGAAGCGTTCGCCCGTATCACGGAGGCCACAAAAGAACAGCTTTATTCCATCGATGTGATTGATGTGATCGCGCCGGAATGCCGCGAAGAGTTTATGAAATTGACGTTCGAGAAACACGATAATACCTCGATAGAGGGTATGGAATTTATCGGCCTCTCGCTGGGAACTCCCCAGAAACGGAAATATATGTCCATGAACTCCCGGCAGATCACTTATAACGGCAGGCCTGCCGCGTTGGGAACCGTGCGCGATGTCACCGAACGGAAGCGGATGGAGATCGAGATGATGGAATCGGAGGAGCGTTTCCGCAGTATATTCGAAAACGCCCCTGTCGGTATCTTCCAGTCCCTCCCGGATAATTCGCGCTTCTCGAAAGTAAATCCTACGTTCGCGAAGATATTCGGGTACGATTCGCCCGAACAGTTGACCGGGAGTATCACCGACGTGAGCGAGCAGCTCTACGCCGATAAGGAAAAGCGCGACCGTTTCCTGAACGAGGTGCTCTCCAACCGCGACGGGTGGACGACGACCGAAGAAAGGTTTATTCATCATACGGGGAAGGTACTGATAGGCGAACTGATCCTCCGGCTGAAACGGAACGAGAACGGCGACCCCGAGTATTTCGAGGGATTCTGTAACGATATCACCGAACAGCGTAATATGGAGGAAGCCCTCAAGAACTCCGAGCAGCAGTACCGGACGCTGATCGAAAATATCCAGGAAGGCGTACTGATTATTATAGAAGATAAAATCCAGTTCGCGAACCAGCCCTTTGTCAGGATGATCGGGAAATCCCATGAAGAGATCATCGGGCATAATATTAACGATTTCGTGGTTACAGAAGAGGGATCCGGTAATGTGTTCGCACCGGAGGAGCATGTCTGTATGAAAGAGGGTTTCTGCGAGTACTATGTTTTGCTGAAAGATAACCCTCAGAAACCGAAGACATTGCATATCTCTTCCGCGCGTATCGATTATATGGGGAAGGAGGCGTTCCTGGGGACCGTACGCGATATTACCGAAAAACGGCGCGCCACCGAAGAACTGGTTCACCGCGATAAATTCCTTGAGGGCGTATCGCATGCGATGCTGGAACTGGTGACTAATACCGACTTCAATACCGCGATCAATAATTCATTGGAAAATATCGGACGCAGTACGGATGTGGACAGGGTATACCTTTTCCAGAACGAGAGCGACGGACACGGCGGGAAAATGATGTCCCTCAAGTTCGAATGGACTGCGGATGGTATCGCGAAAATCAGCGATATTCCCGAAATGGTTCATGTCTCCATGGACTGTTTTTCAAAAGAATGGTTCGATACGCTCTCGAAGGGCGGTTTTATCGACGTGATTATAAAGGATCTTTCCGGTGAACAGCGGCAAAACTACGAGTCCTTCGGCGTAAAATCGCTCTTAGCCGTACCGATCCAGATTAAAGACTATTTCTGGGGTTTCCTCGGTTTCAACGATTGCCATGCCGAACGGACATGGTCGGCGTCGGACGAATCGTTATTAACCGCGGTCGCGGGCGGATTAGGCGAGGCGATATCGCGGCACGAGGCGGAACAGGAGCTCATCAAACTTTCGCAGGTGATCGAATATAGCCCGTCATGTATCGCTATCTTCGATCTCGACGGGAATTTCGAATATATCAACCCCAGTTTCCTTGAGAAATCGGGCGAGTTCTTTAAGGAGGACGGCGAACTGAAGCGTCTCGATGTCGATAAGCTCGATCCCGCGATAAAGGAAACCGTACTTTCAGGGAATGTGTTCCGCGAGGAAATGAAATTTGAAAAAGGCGGCGATGTTACATGGCTCGACACCTATATCTATCCGATCAAGAACGATACAGGCAAGATTACGAACCTGACGTCGATGCAGATGGATATTACCGAACGGAAGAACGCGGAAGAAAAAGTCCGTCAATATATGGCGCTCCAGAAATCGATACTCGAGAGCGCGGAAAGCGTCAGTATATCGTCTCTGGATAAAAATGGAAGTTATATCCTCTTTAATAAAGCGCATGAAGATATGGTATGGAAACTCTGGATGATGCATCCGAAGATCGGTGTATCCCAGCTTGACTGGCTGCGTGACGTACCCGCCGCGCGTGATGCAATAAAAAAGCAGATCGATTTCGTGATGAGCGGGAAAAGTATGACCAGTGTCGAGGCGTATTTCGAGAGAAAACTCCCCGACGGGCATTCCATATTTGTCCCGTACGAATACTCGGATAAGACCGACGTGTGTGTATACTATGAAAATATTCATAGCCCCATCCTCACCGAGGAGGGCGAGATTATCGGGGTTACCTCGTTTGCGTTCGATATTACCGAACGGGTGCGGGCAGAGAACGAGCTCCGTTCCGCGAAAGAGGGTGCCGAAGCCGCCACTAAGGCGAAGAGCGAATTCCTCGCCAATATGAGCCATGAAATCCGTACGCCGATGAACGCGATTATCGGGATGACCGAGCTCGCGCTCACCAACGATCTCGACCAGAAGCTCGCGGAGTATCTATCCATCATCCGCGGCTCGTCGCAATCCCTCCTGCAGATCATCAACGATATTCTCGATTTTTCCAAGATCGAAGCGGGCAAGATGGAATTGGAACAGACCGAGTACAACCTTTCCGAGATACTCGACCAGATTATCGATATGTTCCGTAACCGCGCGATCGAGAAAGATATCGAGATGATAATCTCCGCCGATAAGGGAGTCCCGATGCTGCTGCTGGGCGACCCGCTTCGTATCAGCCAAATCCTGATCAATCTGGTGTCCAACGCGATTAAATTTACCGAGATAGGTTCCGTGATTATTAAGGTCGAGGTAAAGAAGAAGTACGACCATGTGGTGCAGCTTCTTTTCTCGATAGCGGACACCGGTATGGGTATATCGAAGGAGCAGATTAAAAAACTGTTCGAATCGTTCACTCAGGCCGACGGATCGACAACGCGGAAATTCGGCGGAACCGGACTGGGCCTCGCTATCAGCAGAAGTCTGGTCGAACTGATGGGCGGCGAGATATGGGTTGAATCTGCCGAGGGCAAAGGGTCGACGTTCTTCTTCACAATCGCCGCCGAGCTCCAGACGAAGGTGAAAACGAAGGGGCTGGTGCTCCCAAAGGAACTCTCCGACCTGAATGTGCTGATTGTCGACGATAACGACGCGACACGTATCGTGCTCTCACAGATGCTCACGTCGTTCGGGTTCAGGACGGTAAGCGTCCCGGGCGGCGCTGACGCGATCAAGGAATTAAAGAAACGGCCGGGCAAGAAGGACAAGCAGTTCGGGCTCCTGATGATCGACTGGAAAATGCCCGAACAGAACGGAATTGAGCTCGCGAAAGAAATAAAGCAGAATAAAGTATGGGAAAAGATACCCGTCATACTGATGACCGCGTTCGGGAGCGTCCGCGAGATCAACGAGGCCAAGAATATCGGGGTGGACGCGTTCCTTTTCAAGCCTATCAAGCAGTCGCAGTTGTTCGATATCATCATCGACCTGTTCTCCGGCGACCCCGAACGGAAAAATCTCAGCCGGAAAGATATGCTGACCCGCGAGTCGATCAACCGTTCGTTCGTGCGCGGGGCGAGAGTCCTGCTGGTCGAGGATAACCGGATCAACCAGAAAGTCGCGACTGAGATACTTTCGCAGGCCGGGGTGAATGTCGAGATCGCGGGTAACGGGATCGAGGCGATCGAGGCGGTCAAGAGCAAGCCCTATCACGCGGTGCTGATGGACGTGCAGATGCCGGAGATGGACGGATTTGAGGCCACCCGCAGGATACGTCAGGATCCGCGGTTTATCGATATCCCGATTATCGCGATGACGGCGAACGCGATGAAGGGCGACCGTGAGAAATGTATCGAATCCGGTATGAACGATTATATTTCCAAACCGATTCATATAGAAGAACTATTCTCCGTATTAAAAAAATGGATAGAGCCCGGCGGATTTGAACTCTCTGCGGAGGATGCGAAACAGGTTGCGGGTAACGGGCAATTTCCCTCTGAACTCGCCGGAATCGATATAAAATCCGCGCTGAAACGGCTGGAGAATAACAAGGAACTCTATCTCGAGCTTCTGCAGGATTTCTTACAGGAAAATAAGGGATTTGTAGATAAAATCCGCCAATCGTTGAAAAAGCGCGATAAGGACACCGCCCACCGTATGGCGCACACCCTCAAGGGCGTGGCGGGCGCGATAGGGGCGTCCGACCTCTACCTTTCTACCCGC
>JABLXV010000099.1 GCA_013177895.1 Brevinematales bacterium
TGTTTATTTCCCCTTCATCATTTTCCAGAGATTCTTCAGTTTATCCTTCGCGGTCTGCTTATACCCCGTGTCTTCCGGCGAATGGAGCGCGATCTCATAATACTTCTTCGCGCTGGCAAAGTCCTTCGTATTCTCGTATGCCACCCCGAGGTTCACGAGCGATATCACGTCGTAGGGGTATTCGTCGAGCGCCATCGTCAGATACTTGATAGCCTCGGCGTTCTGCTTGTCCATCAGGTATAACGTCCCGAGGTTGGAAAGGTAATAGTAGTATTCGGTGAACAGCAGCTTTTTACCGAGCCCGTCCATGAGAATCTGTATCCCGGTTTTATAATCCTTGGTCAGGAAACATGCCAGCGCGCGATGGTAACGGATTTCCGCCTCGAAAATCCCCTTCTGCAGGGGCTCGGCCCACTGGTAATACTTTACCGCGTCCTTGCCGAGCGAGCGGAGATAGCAGAAGTTCAGCATCCCGCATACGAGGAAACTTTTATCCGTATCGTCCGCCGCGATATGGTACGCCCGTTCCCAGAAATTCAGCGCGAGATACGGCATATCGGTTTCTTTCTCGAAAAAGTCGCCGAACGACCAGAATCCGTAGGGGCTGCCGGGGAACCGTTTTTCTATCTCGGCGATAATCTTGCCGTATTGGGAATTGTCCATCGATTGCTTGGGCGCGCCCTTTTTACCGGGGGCTATCCCGATATCCGTACCGGACAACAGGTGAAACACCATCGCCTGCGCGTGCATAGAGAACGGCGATAGGACGATCAGGTCCCACGCGGCGTTATAGACTGTTTCCTTATCGGCGCCGGAATAGTAATAGCACATCATCAGGTTATTCCCGGCGGGGTAACACCCGGGGTCGAGCTGCAGCGCGTATTGATAGAGTGGGGTCAGCGCGCGGTTCATTTCCGCGTTGGTGCCGCCCGTCATAGCCTGATAATAATACCCGGCGAACGCTATCGCGAAGGGATTACCCGAATCCAGCTCGATACTTTTTATAAACGCGGACAGGGGCTTCTTCAGGTTATCCTTTTTATAATAGAAGGAGAGTCCTTTCAGGAACCACGCCATCGATGAATTGGTATTCTGTGCAAGGTAGGTATTGCAGAAATCGACGATTTTCGTGATCTTTTTCGAATCGGTCACTATATACTTTTTCGGGAACCGGTTGATCTCCAGCATCCGGTGGGTGAAGTCCGCCGTCTCCCTGGCGATCATCATCGCGACCGGATCGCCGGGATTTGCTTCGAGGTACTTCGACCCCTCGATGAACGCAGTATCCCAGTCTTTTTTCAGGAACGCCTGAAAGAACGGTTCGTTCTTATATTTATCGACCTGATTTTTTCCGCTCTCATTGGCTATGAGGGATAACGGGGAATAGGGCATTGTTTTGACGATTGCTTTCATTTCCTCCGTGCTCACCGGATAGGCGGCCGTAAACGCAATCGCGATGACCAGTAAAGAGAATAAGTGTTTCATGGAGTACCTCGCTTGATAAGTATAATATTAGCACTACGGGAGGGAAAAATCAATTCGCGCCGGATAAATAAAAATCCCGATGCAATTTTCGGGGAATAGTTTTATTCATACCGAATTTGTATTGCATTTTACCGGGCGGGTGTTAAAATAGTGTTATTCGATTTAGGGGGCGTGTATGCTGCGGATACGGTCGAACGCGCGAATCAGCAATACATGGACAATATGCGGAAACTGGGCGGATGAGGAAAAACTTTCCTGTAGACAGTTTACTGATATGAAATACCCGAAATAGGGGGAATTAAAAATGCCTGAGATTATCGAAATTAAAATGGCAAAAAGTATTGACGCGGTTTCCGACCTTCGCGCCGGGCGATTGGCGCAGTTAAGCGAGCCGCAGGAATACTATCTTGAAGAACTGGTTGCCAATTCGAAGACATTTATAATACTTGAAGATGGTACGATAACGGGATATGCGCTGGTGGAAGGCGGTAGTCATCTGGTCGAGTTTTATTATTCGGAAACAGAGATATTTTCTAGAAAGAATATTTTTCAGCGAGTTATACAGGAATTAAAAATAAAAAAAGCAGGCTGTCAATCGTTCGATCACAGCCTCCTGTCAACGGCGATGTTTCTTAAACCGAAAGTGGAGGCTACAGGAATTCTTTTTCGCAGATTTGACCCGTATAAATACTGGAACACCTCTCCGAAGGGGCTTGAGTACTCAATTGCCTCCAAGCGGGATTATGACCAACTGCGCGGGATTAACGACGGATTTTTTTCTTCGGACGCGGAGATTCGTGATCTGATCGCAAAGAAGTATCTGACAGTTTTTTACAGCGATAAACGGATGATCGGGTGCGGGAATATGATGCAGGCAATTCCCGGTATAAATGCATACGATATCGGGATCATGGTCGCCCCTGTTTTTCGGCGGCAGGGTTACGGCGCATATATCGCCTATCGAATGGCGTCGGAATGTATCGCGGCCGGACGAAGACCCGTCGCGGGATGCAGTATTGAAAATACCGCCTCGATTAAGGCGTTGGAAAATGCCGGGTTTATTTCACACTACCGTTGGATGGAATTACATTTCTGATATAGAAAAAGGCCGTCCCACGACAGGACGGCCTTTTTTGTATGGAAACGGTTTATGGTTATTCCCAAATCGTCCCGGGGACGAGCGTGTAATTTCGGCCGAAGTTATTATCCCATGCCGTGTTGCCGTTCAACGTATACGCGATCGCGAATTTGATTGCGGCGGGCGACCCTTCGACCGGGACGACATACCACCATACGGAAGATTTATTTCCGCCGTTGAAATCCGAATCGTCGTAGCTGTATTGGGCCGCGCATTCTTTCACGGTCGCCCAGTTATCGGTGGTATATACTATCCTGACACTTTTATCGCCCTCGGCGTATTTCGTGTAGACCCGGCCGGTAAAGAAAGGCGCATCGACAACATTGTTGTACTGGGCGTTCTGCATCGCGACGATGCTCTTTCCCCACGCGCAGTCGGGATAAAAGTTCCGCGGGCCCGCGCCTACATGATAATCCGCGCCGCCGTTATTGTCCCAGTAGGTCTGTCCGTTGACGACATACTTGACCGCGAAATCGATATCCCATCCGCCGAACGGATTGAAGCCGATATTGGTATAGGTAAAGTACCAGAGTTCTTTATTATTGCCGAGAGACTTGAGATAGGATGCGTCGATGTCCGACCATACGCCGTCGAGCTTGTAATGCACGACTACCTGCTTCCGGTAGGCGGCGTTTTCAATCTCGATATAGCCTATAAACGTACCCTTACCGAAGGTCTGTATCGCGAAACAGTGTGAGTAGAATAATTTTACCATCGTGCCCTCGCCGTACCCGAGGCCGGAGAGAGATGCGCCGTCAACGGGTTTTCCCGCCTGCATGGATTCGCTGAGCGAGCAGGACGCGCCAATCAGCAGGATAGAGGCGAACGCTACCAATAACCTTTTTTTCATTAATTACCCCTCATTATTAAATAGGATAAAATTATAACGGGAAAAAATGTAAAAATCAAGAAAGCGGTTACATTTCTCTAGTTTTTTTTATGCTTATTTTTTTTTCACTTAAAGATAGGCATATCCGATAAATAAAGCGGCAATACCCGAAATAATTGACTTTAAAAATATATCAATTAAAATATATAGTGTATATTTTTTAATTGTTACATGGAAGATACCGGCTTTATAAGTGGAGGGTCATCAATGATAAAAATCAAAAATATTCTTTTCATTTCCGCAATTATTCTTATTTCCGGGTTGGCGTCATGCGGTTCGGGGGTCGAGGGTTTCCTCAAGGCCGGGGACTACGCGAAGGCCGATGCGGAAAGCGGCAAGCTGAAAGGGAAAGCAAAAGTCGATAGCCTGAATAAAATCGCCGAATTTTATTTTACACAGGGTTCCTACTCCAATTCGGCAAAATATTATAAAAAAATCGAGGACGTATTTTTCGAGAGTAAGATTGCTTCGGGTTCGCTGACGGAACAATTCGATAAAGAAACGATGAATATCCCGAACAAGGGCTATCAGAAAATCGCGGACGCTTACTTTACCAACGGGGATTACCAGAACGCGATCAAGTACTACGAAAAAACCGGGTATAAGGACGGTTACCGTTTGATCGCGGACGCCTATCTGGCGAAAAAAGACCCGGTTAATGCGTTGAAGTACTACGAGAAACTGGGCGATAAAAACAATTATAAAAAGGTCGGCGATTTGTACCTCGAACTGGGGAATCCCGACGCCGCCGCGAAGGTCTACGATAAGCTTGAAGATAAGGACAGCTTCAAGATGCTCGCGGATAAATTTTTCAAGATGGAGAAACTCGAGCTGGCGGGGAAATACTTCCAGAAGATCGACGATAAGGGCGGTATGAAGGCGGTCGCGGATAAGTATTATGGAAAGGAAAACTATGAAAGCGCCGCGCGTTACTACGGCTTTATCGGCGATAGTGTCAAGCAGAAGGAATGCTTCAAAAATCTTGCCGACGATTATGTCGATCTGGAAAACTTCGTGAAGGCCGGAGATTTCTACGGAAAGGCCGGCGATATCGAAAAAGGTAAGGAAATGTTTCTGAAGGCCGCCCAGTTATTTACCGAAACCGGGGATATGACTAACGCCGCAGAGTATTACGGGAAGGCAGGCGACCAGAAGGCAAAAAAAGATATCTATCTCAAGCTCGCCAAGGAGTCGGACAAACTCAAAGACTATAATATGGCGGCGTACTATTCCATGAAAGCCGGGGACGAGAAGGGTATGAAAAATTATTACCTGAAAATCGCCGACGATTACGACAAGAAGAAAGAGTACGATAAAGCGATTGAGTTCGCTAAAAAAGCGGGGGATTTCGGCGCCGAAAAGAAATACTATAAAAAAATCGCCGATTCCCTGATGGAGAACGAGGCTTATCAGGATGCGGCGGAGTATTATAAAAAGGCCGGGGATGAGAAAAAAGTAAAGGCCGCGTTAAAGAAAGCCGCCGATAAAGAAAAAATGATTATGGACTATGGCAATAGAATTCTGGAATTTATACTTGAACATTATGATACTATTATCACGGCCGAACCCGATCTGACCGAGTTAAAGAAACTTCTCGATTCGTTCGAGAAAAAAATCGGGTTTAACGATTTGATTCAGGCCGAGGTATTCGCTAGGGATTTCGCCATCGGCGAGGCCGAGAAAATCCTGAAGAGCGTTTCGCTGGAGGATATGTCCGACGAACAGTTACAGCTTCTCGAATCCTATAAATCGATTGCCGACTTCCTGAAGAAGTATATCGAGGGTTCGGGCTCTAAATAACGGCAGGGTCTCATGTCCTACAAGATTGCGGGGGGGCATCCGTCCTATCATAGCCGGATTCCGCAGTTTGTCCTGTTCAGCGGGAAAGAGATTAATACCGCGATTCTGGGGGAGCATCCCGAAAAATTTCTGGCGTCTTTATACCGCAAAAAGCACGGCTACTATAGCTATAAACATTCCTATCTTGCTATCGAAAACGGGAATACCGTCGCGGGTTGCATTTTCGCGCTGGACTATGCTATAATTAGAAAAGAGTATTTTTCGGAAGTGTTGAACCATCTTTCACATCCGGTTATCCTGCTCCGGCAGTTGAAAGCCATGCGGGACGCCGAGCGGATTATTCAAAGCGTCGAACAGAATGATTGTTATATCACGCATCTCGCCGTGCTCCCGGAGTTTCGTTCGATGGGTATAGGCGAAGCGCTACTGAACC
>JABLXV010000100.1 GCA_013177895.1 Brevinematales bacterium
ACATCTCGAAAAAATGGACTATGCCAATCCATGATTGGGGAAAGGCAATGAACCAATTCGCTTTGCATTTCGGCGACAGGGTGCAGTTATGACGAAAATCCATTTACACAAAATTTCTGACACCCTCTGTTTATTATATGGATGTCGATTCTCAGGGGTATGAATATGTTTCATTAAATCCTAATCCCCCTATTTCACCATGGTGCCAAAATAGACTTCAGCTTAAAGCTTCCATGGAAATAGATAATGAAGATAATTATGGTATTCTAAAAATATTTAGAATCCTCTTGTTTTTTCTAAAACAAATAACACAAGTTTTATATTTTTCATTTATATTCTTATATCGATACTCTAGCATAAAAAAAGGGGTTTGGAAACAGCATGAAGAATCAACTATAGTTGATATTTACATTGTTACAGTAACCTTTTTATCAATTGCCTCCGGGTTTTTATGGATAAATCCTGATGATTTTGTTTTAAAATATGTTGTTTCAATTATTCTTGTATATTTTTATCTTGGGTTGCTCAATTCACTTTTCTCAATTCTTGTATCATCAAATACTATTCAGTGGAAACCGCTAAACTATACTAGAAGTTTCATCATTGCCTTTCTAAATTATATCCAGATAATTTTTTCTTTTGCGTTTTTATATTTTGTCTTTGGAAAATTTACAGGGGAAGAGATGATACCAAATTTAAAAAATTATGTAAATTTCATTTTATATAGTTTTAATTCATCTGTATTTAATAATGTTCACGCGAAAGATCTATTTACAAAAATAATGATAATATTACATGATTTTTCGATCTTTTTTATTTTTGGTGTCGCCCTCAGCTACTTTGTCGGCATGATTTCAAGTCAAAAAGAAAAAGCATAATTATATCACAGACGCTTTTCCACTTTCCAATTGTTACTTTTCAATTCTCACACCCACTCCCCGCCGCTTGCCTTGCGCAGCCTGTCCCCGAGCGCGCGTCCCAGCCCGGTCTCCTCGACAGCCTCGGCGATAATCACATCCGCGCCCATACCGTCGAACTCCGCGAACGCGCGGTACAGCTCGCGCGCGTACTCCTCGAACGAGTAGAACGCCCGTTCGATCACACGCGCCCCGGTCAGAAGCTCGCGCGCGTGGATCTCGTCGAGGCGCAGGCGGATTTCCCCGCCGTCCTCCGTCATAATCTCCGGGAATAGCCGCAGGATGCCGATCGTCTTCCCCGCGTAACGGTCCATCCATCCGTACAGCAGTCCGTCGTTTATCCGCGCGGTGAGGAGCACCGCCGCGTTAGGGCGGTAATGCGCGTACTTGGTACCGGGCGATTTGGGGATTTCCGACGGCTCCGCCGCGCCGGATACTTCTATATGCAGGCGGTTACGGATCATCTCGGCGGTGACCGCCCCCGGACGCAGTATGACCGCCGTATCGCCCGCGAGGGTGACGACAGTCGACTCGATACCGATCTCGCAGTCTCCGCCGTCGAGGATGATGTCCGCCCGACCGTCCATCTCGCCGCACGCCATCCCGTACGTAGTGGGGCTGGGCCTGCCGGAACGGTTTGCCGACGGGGCGGCGAGGGGGACTCCCGACGCAGCGATCAGCGCGCGGGCTATGGGATGCGACGGTATCCGAAGGGCGACGGTGCCGAGGCCGCCGGTGACTATTTCGGGTATAGACGGGTGTTTCGGGAGCACGACGGAGAGCGGCCCGGGCGAGAAACATTCCATCAGGCGGTACGCGAGCGGAGGGATATCCGACGCGGCCTGCTCGATCATCGCGGGGGAGTCGATATGGACGATCAGCGGGTTGTCGGGCGGGCGCCCCTTCGCGGCGAATATCCGCGATACCGCCTCCGAGGAGAACGCGTCGGCGCCGAGGCCGTAGACAGTCTCGGTAGGGAATACCGCAAGCCCGCCGTTACGCAGGATTCCCGCCGCTTCGCCGATTTCAACACGGTACGGGGAACGATAGGGATGTTTGATGGTTTGCATGCCGATAATTCCTCACTGGTGATAATGTTAGTTTAATCCGGGTGAAATGTAAATAAAACTTGTGGTATTTTATTAAAATGTTATATAATGTATAAGGTAGGTGTGATATGCAAGATAGTATTAAGAATCCTGAAAATATCCGGCAGATTATCCGTCGAACCCGCACGAATATCTTTCTGCTGATATTCCTGATAAACTTTTTTCTGCTGTTTTCCAGCGAGTTTATCGCATCTCTCTTCAATTATAAGCTGGACTCACAGGGCGCGGATTTTCTACAGAGGATAATCTTTACCTTCAAACCCACAGTCATCCTCATGTTTTTTGTGTCCTGCACCCTCATTCTGATTGTCGTCTATCTGATACTCGGCCCTCTTTTCCGTTTTTTACGCGACGGGACCGGGTATGAAAAGGCCCGTAAAGTAATTATCACCATGCCGTGGATACTCCTCTTTGTCTCCGAGTTTTTCTGGTTTTTCGGCACCACCGGGTACTTTATCCTGAAAAACTGGAACGGGGACAGCGGTATTCCTTATATGTGGGTGATGTTTATGAAACTGGGAACCGGGTTTCTCGCATCGGTATTTTCGGCGGTGATTATCCATGTGATTACCAACCCCCTGAAGGAACGCCTGAATATCTATGAAATGACCTCCAGGGATAACGATATTTTTATCCGTTATAATGACTACCTGATACTGATGTCCTCGCTGTTCTACGCGGGGGCGCATCTGGGATATGTCGCCTATCATTACTTTCTTTCCAAAGAGAACAGCGGAGGGTTTACCTATTTTATTCTGGGATTCCTGGGGATTATGCTCTTCTTATTTCTCGAATGTATTCTCCTGATGACTGTCGCGCGGCGGATTTTCCGGCATCAGGTGGATTTCCTGAATAATAAAATTAAGGAGTTTTCCAGCGGAAAGGTCGATTTAACGAAGCGGATACTCCTGCTCAATTTTGACGAACTGGGCGAACTGTCGGATTCATTTAACAAGTTCATGGAATACCTCAGTAAGGATTTCCTCGAACTGAAAGACCAGGTAATGAAGATGCGCGGGGATATACAGGTGCTGACCGATTCATCGGGGGATTTGGCGTCCGGCGCGGAGAAGCAGGCCGCGAGCACCGCGGAAATATCGAACTCGATGGACGATTTCAACCGCATCATGCAGGAAATCCGTTCGAATATCCAGATACATGCCGATGTCATCAACCGGAACGCCCAGAACGCGAAACAGCTCTCGCAGAACCTGATGACGGTGATCGAGACCTCGAAGATCGTCCGTTTCCGCTCCAACGAGAATCTCGAATCGGTCAGGACGGGTATCGAGACGGTGAATCATTCGGTCGACAAGACGTTAAAGATGGGAGGTAATCTCCAGGAGATCGCCCATCGTATCGAGACCGCCGGACAGGAGACCGACCGTATCGACGAGATACTCGGGTCGATACAGGATATCGCCGAAAGTACGAACATGCTCGCGATGAACGCGTCGATCGAGGCCGCCCATGCCGGCGACGCCGGGAAGGGTTTCGCGATTGTGGCGAACGAGATACGCACGCTGGCCGAGACTTCTTCGGCGGCCGTGCGCGATATTTCCCAACTGGTACTGAGCATCAAGCAGAGGGTGAGCGAGGCGGTCGTGATGGCGAAGGCGGGGGCGCTTGAAGCGGAGGAGACCAAAAATCTCGCGAACTCCGCGGGTTCCGCGCTGAACACGATTTTCGAGGATATGAAGAAAAGTACCGAGATGATCGTCGAGATCAGCGAGCTGACCGAACAGCAGGGTACTTCCATAAAGGGTATCCGCCAGGCTTCGGAACAGCTCGAGGATATATCGGATAAGATCAGAACCTCGGTGGATATGCAGGCCGACGGTGCGACCGGGATCGGGCAGTCGATCAGTTCGCTGAGCGGGTCGATCACCGAGAACGCCGGATACGCCGAAAAGCTCGCCGAGCTCGCGCAGAACCTTCAGGCGATGAGCGAACGGATCACCGACCTTATCCGGCTATTTGTCATCGAGTAGCGCGGGGAAACCATAGAGACTCTAAGGCCGCAAAGGGTTGAAATTTCAAACATATTCAGAAGCGTCATGTAACAGAAATATCTGTGCACTTCGTGTCTCCGGGCAATTCACTTCCCCAGAATCTTTACCATCAGGTACGTATCCACGTTATCATACGATACCACCTTATACCCCATCCGGCGGTACAGCCTGACCGCGGGATTGTCCGTGTTGACGCTGAGCGATATG
Organism: Brevinematales bacterium; assembly: GCA_013177895.1. Lineage (GTDB taxonomy): Bacteria > Spirochaetota > Brevinematia > Brevinematales > GWF1-51-8 > GWF1-51-8. The sequence continues at coordinate 4,246 of JABLXV010000100.1, forward strand.
GCGGCCACACCGTTATCCGCCGCCGCCTGTTCCAGCCGCGCGAGCATCTCACCGCCGATACCCCTGCCGCGATACTCCGGCTTCACCGATACCGATAGCTCCGGCGTGGATTCGTCATAAAATCCGTATCCTTTATTCTCCGCCTTGAAGTAACGGAGCCACGCGATACCCGCGGTCACCCCGTCGTCCTCGGCGATTACCGCGATCTCGCCGGGTGCGCCGAAATCCCTGTAATACTTCGAGAGTTCCGGCAGATTGACGATATCGCGCGGAAGCGGAGGATTATCCGGCGGTACGTAGATAGCCAGATGGAAAAACTCCGAGAGCAGAGTCGGGTCAATATACGTACAGAGCATATATGTTATCATTCAGTACTTCTCCTTTTCGATGCGCGGTTATTTGCGAAATCAGTCGTGGTTAATAATCCTTCGACACGGGCTGATAATCGATATTTATATAGGGTTAGAAATCGGGTTTAGCTCCCACGCAGTGGGGCGGAGGGAGTAGGTGATCATCGGAATATCCCCCGTTTGTTATTTCGCCGAGCCCTTTTTAATCTTGAACGTGCCGCGCATGATACCCATGATCCAGCTTTCCGGCAGGTGCCGTTTGAGGAACATCAGGGGTTTGGCCATACTGCCTGTGGGGTAACGCAGCCTGCGGCTCCGGCCGGACGCGGCTTTATAGATTGTCTTCGCGACCACGCGCGGGTGCGAACCGGGGAAGGAATCCATTCCCTTCAGTGTCGCCGCCATAGGCTCGCCGTATTCCCCCCATTTACCGATATCGTCGGCGTCCAACGCCTGGTAGAAATTCGTATGGATGAAGCCCGGTTCGACTATCTTCACGCGGATATTGAACGGGAGCATCTCGTAGTACAGCGCCTCGGAAAATCCCTCGACCGCCCACTTGGTGCTGTTGTACACCGAGTATAACGGCACTCCGATCCTTCCGCCGATCGACGCGATATTGATGATCGTACCGCGGCTCTGCGCGCGGAAATGAGGCAGTATCGCCCGGGTGATGTCCATCAGCCCGAATACGTTGGTCTCGTACTGTTTGCGTATCTTCGCGTTATCGAGGGTCTCGAACGGCCCCATCAGCGCGTAACCCGCGTTATTAACCAACGTATCGATAGCGCCGTATTTCCCGATGGAGTACTCCACCGCCTGAAAGATGGATTTCGGGTCGGTGACGTCGAGATGAACGAGGTCGATATTTTGTTTATCGTGCAGGTCGGTGCGGCGTTTACCGGGATCGCGCATCGTGGCGACTACGTTCCATCCCTTCGCGGCGAATAAAAGCGCGCTCTCCAGCCCGATTCCCGACGACGAACCTGTGATGATGACAGACCTAGACATAGATACCCTCCTTGGCTGTTTTACTCATTATAAATAAGTTTAAGATTTTAGACAATTTTGTGGAAGAATCTATTCAGATGAAACGTTTAGC
>JABLXV010000101.1 GCA_013177895.1 Brevinematales bacterium
AATTATCGCGACAGCTCGAAAACTGCTCGGGATTATCTATGATACTCTCAAGAATGGATGGGTGTTCGAGGACTTCCCGAATTTTATACTGAAAAATACATAAGTAGATTGTTTTTTATCATAGGAGAAAGCTAGCAAAGAATCCCGCGAGGAACGCGGGACAAGCGACACACCGCGCAAAATAAAGCTTATGAGAAGAGCAGGGGAATCCGGAAAAGGCATAACTCCTTCTCCGCGTGGCTCGGCCGGCAGACCCGCCATCCATGGATCCTGTCGGCACTCCCCCCATCCTTGGGGGTCGTCGGACAAATGTCTTTTCTACGGATTTTCCGGAAGCAGGAAGCGCTTTAAAAAGCGCGGGCGAAAATACAAGAAGCGAAAAACAATGAAAAAAGAGAGGTTTTGTGGTTTTTAACCCCGCCGCTACGAAGCGAGTTTTACTGACGGACGGAGCGGGCGCTTTTCCCGAAGGGAAAGCGCTGAGGGCTTTTGTTCGACGACCGAGCTATACGAGGAAGGAGTTACGCCCGAAAAGCGAAGTACGTCTTTCTTCGAGCGGAGTTTGGCGGGGCGGGCTTTCTTTGCATCCTTTCTTTCCCCCGGAGGAAAGAAAGGATGAAGTGTGTTCTCTGAAAAAACAGGCTACAAATTATCCCTTACTTTCCCTCGACGGCATATCCCTGACCGCAGGGAAGTGGGAAAGAAAGTACCAGTGGGTTTATCCGTTACTTATTGAACTTGACGTTCTTCACCGATTGGGCGTTCTCGTCCACATTGAACGCGATCCTGTTGAACGGGAAATACCTGAACAGGATGCGTCCGAATATGTTCGTCTCGGGGATAAACCCGAAGTAGCGGCAGTCCTGGCTGTTATCGCGGTTATCGCCCATCCCGAAGTAATAGTTATCCTTTGGGGTGTATGATTCGAGCAGGACTCCTTCCATATAAATGTTCCCATCCGGGCCCAATACAATGTCCTTTCCGGTCTCGCGCTCGATCAGCATCAGGAGGAGATGTTTATAGTAGTCGTTCGCCTTCGTGAGGTCGACCGGCACATCCTTCACGGGGACTGTGATCTGCGGGAAATCCTTCCGCAGGTCGAAATGCATCGACGGAACCGGGTTATAGTAGGCGCTGTCGAAATGAAGGAATTGGATGATGCGAATCCTGTTGCTGAAGTTTTCCGCGTACAGGTCGTAGAAATTGATGCCGGTCTGGTTGAAATGATTATAGACTATTTCGCTGACATTCGTAATATAGCCGGTCTCCAAAGGGTGGCCGTTGATTACCAGCTGACGGTTTGTCATCATAATCGTATCGCCGGGCATCCCGATGAGGCGTTTGACGAGGTTCTTGGGGTTCTCCATCGTGTTATCAAGATTGACGAGCGAGAGGGTCACCAGAGTGATCAGTTCCTCGCCCCAGCCCGGGGAATTCCATTCCGGGGATACGAAGACGATGATATCGCCGCGTGTGGGTTTGAAGATCGCGGGGAGCTTCCAGTGCGCGATCGGGAGTATCGACCCGAACGAGAACTTCTCCACCATGAGGATATCCTGCACCATGAGGTTGGGCACCATGGACTGCGACGGTATCTGGTAGGCTTCGATCAGGAATAGGCGGATCACGAACGCGATCAGGTACGCCGAAAAGAACACCTTCACGTTATCGATAACCTTCTCTTTAAGGGTCATATCTTTTTTATCTTTCTTCTGTTTCTTTTCCGGCGCGGCGGACTTGTCCTTCTTTCCGGTAAACCATGATTTAATCTTTTCCAGCACGTGTGACTCCTGTAGTTAACTTAAGGGCGGTTCCAAAAACTATAAACATTTTTAACATTACTTATGATATATCCTTAAGATTCGACCAATGGTCACTTCCTTGTCACCGGGGATCGGTGGTTATTAGAAGTGACCATAATCTATTAGACGGAAATAATCGCGTTCGGTTAGGGATTACGTAATTCATACAGGCAAACTACATGAGCTTCGATTGTCATTAATCGGGTGTTTTCCGTCGTTTTACCTTTTATACCGATTTTTTCCGGGGATAGTCCTATTATCGTAGAAATATTTTCTTTCATTTTCATAATATGCCCGGCGATCTTGGGTTTGTCCAATATGACCACCGAGTCGAAATTGTACACCGTGATCCGTTCGGAGGCTTGTGTCCATACCCGCCGTAAAAGCTCGATGCTCGAGATACCGCGATACCGGGGGTCGTTATCCGGGAACAGTGTCCCGATATCGCCCAAACCCGCGCCCGATAAGAGCGCGTCGATCAGCGCATGCAGTAACGCGTCTCCGTCGGAATGGGCATCCGCGCCGAACGGGGCATCGACGGTCACTCCGCCGATAGTCAGAGTCCGTCCCGGAACCAGACGGTGCAGGTCGTATCCGATCGAAACGCCCGGCATTTATTTTCTCAGATCTTTGAAATCTTTGGGTTCGGTGAAAATAATCCGTCCGGCGGAGGTTTGCAGGATACTCGTCACCTTGACCAGCAGTTTCTTGCCGATCTGGTTCAACCCGCTCGCGACCACCACCATCGTACCGTCCGCAAGATAGCCGACGCCCTGGTTGTTCTCTTTCCCTTCCTTAATAACGTCGACCTCGAATTCCTCGCCGGGCAGGAGTAACGGTTTCATCGCGTTGGCGAGATCGTTTAGGTTCAATATCTGGATACCCTCGAGTTGGGCGATCTTATTCAGGTTGTAGTCGTTGGTGAGTATGCTGGCGTGAATCTCCTTCGCGAGCTGGATGAGCTTGGTATCGACGCCCCGCAGTTCATGGTAGTCACGCGACGAGATACGCAGTTCGATAGTGGTGATTTCTTTCAGCTTGTTGAGCACGTCCAAACCTCTGCGCGCGCGGGAACGTTTGATCGGATCCTGCGAATCCGCGAGAGCCTGTATCTCGTTCAGCACGAACTTCGGGACGACCAGCGACCCTGAGAGGAATCCCGTCTCGGCGATATCCGCGATACGCCCGTCGATAATGACGCTGGTATCGAGGAGCTTGATGTCCGCGTTTTTTTTATCCGTGTCGGGCACACCCGCCGGGAACTGGAACGCGTAGGCGCCCTTCTGGGTAGCGTTGATCGGGAGGAAAAATCCCAAGTAGGAGAACGTCAGCATGAAGTACGGCTGAATTTCCGGGAGGCAGTAGTTCTGGAAAAGCATGCAGAACAGCTTATACAAAACGTCGCCGGAAAAATACCCGGCGATCAGCCCCGCGAGAGCGTAGAGAAAAATCCCGCGCTTCGAGTAAAAAATTCCCTCGAGAAGCAGCGTCAGGATAGCGAATGAAAACGCGATGACAATGACCCAGATCGCGTCGAACTGGATAGGATTCTGCGCGTCGGCGTTAATACGAATAATATAATGTAAGAATCCCAGAAAAATGAAAGATGAGAGAACAATAATCCTTCTGAGCATGGTTTTAGTCATGTGCGCCTCTATCAATTATAATTTAATAAAATCTTTAGCATATTCCATAAGGCCGCCTTTTTCCATGATCTTTTTCATCATGTCGGGAAGCGGATGAATTTTATACTCTTTCCCCCTGGTGATATTTTTCGCGTACCCGCGTTCGAAATCTATCTCGATTTCGTCGCCGGTCTGGACATCGTTGACGATCTCCGCGTCCTCGACGACGGGCAGCGCGATATTGATCGCGTTACGGAAGAAGATTCTCGCGAACGATTTGGCGATCACTACCGATACGCCGCATTCCTTGATCGCGATCGGAGCATGCTCGCGCGAAGAGCCGGAACCGAAGTTCTCGCCCGCGACAAGTATATCTCCCTTGCCGACTTTCCCCGCGAACGTCACATCCTCGTCCTCGAGACAATGCTTCGCCAATTCGGCGGGGTCGGACGTATTCAGGTAACGCGCCGGGATAATCTTATCGGTGTCGATATTATCGCCGTATTTCCATGTTTTTCCGCGATAGTTCATAATCGTACTCCTGCATCCAAAATAGAAAAGATTGTAACATATTATTAACGATTAGTCAATTAATAACGGAAACGCATTAAAACACCTGTATGCCAACGCCGCCTTGACAGAAAACGTTTTAGCATTAAAATAAAGGCTGGAGAAACCGATGGAATTGAAATATGTCATCCTCAAGCAGGGCGATATCGCCGGGCAGATCGGAAGGGTGCTCGATCTGAAAAGCGCGCTCGTGCTGAATTCACGGCAGGGGAAACGCCCGTCCGGCGGAGACGAATGGGTGCGGCAGACGGCGCGCGCGTTGGATGAGCTGATTCGACGGGGCTACACCATCCTCTCGTCGCTCGAGATGAAGACCTACGAGTTCGCCGTTTGGTACGCGGGGTCGCACGGCGGGCGGCTCGCGGTGTTCGTCCCGGTGTACGGCGGCGAGGACGCGCGAGAGGAGACTCTCCGATGTATGACGGGATTCGGGCTCGACCCGCGGCGCACGGTTTTTTTCCCGTATGTGACCGATATCCCCCGCCAGCGGCATAAGGACTTATGGCCTGAACGCGACGCCGCGCTGATCGGGACCGCGGATTTAATCGCGCCTGTGTCCGTCCGCCCCGAAGGGAATCTCGAAACCCTCCTCGCGGGAGCGCCGCCCGAAAAAATCCTGCGGGAGTTTGCGATAGAGTACCGGCAGGGACATCCCGTGAAGCAGGCGGAGTTTCCCGAAACGCCCGGTAAGTCCCTGCCCGGCTGGGATTGTCTCACTCATTGGACATCCTCGGCGCACGGGCCGTTCCCCGGCGAGACCCCGGCGGAGTACTACGAGTCGGTATTCCATGATACCGCCGGGTATAGCCATTCCGCTCTCCACGCGCTCGCGCGGATTATCGGGACAGGGGTGATCTACGCGGGTTCCGACGGGATCCGCGGCGGGAACCGGGCGGTATCGTTCACCGCGGACGACCCTTTTGAATCGCTCGGGCGGATGTTCTGGCGGTTCCGCCGCCAGCGTTATACGTTCGAACCGTACGGGATAGCTTTCGACCGGGAGTGGATGGCCGCGAACGGGGCGCGTCCGGTGGTCTACGGCGCGGACGAGGATTACGACGAGTTGGACGAGCGCGACAGGCCGTACTTCCAGAGCTCCGGGCGGGATAACCGTTGGGAGGGCGAGCGCGAATGGCGTTACGCGGGCGACCTGCGCCTCCGTGATATACCGGCGGATAAGGTTCGCCTGATTGTGCCGTCGCGTACCGACGCGGAACTGCTCCGCGAGCACGCCGGGGATATCCCGTTCGATGTGATATTTCTTTCGGAGTGATTATTTGCCGTTTTTTAAAGAAGGGGTTAACTTAGATTATGAAAATACAAATATTTATCGCGGTTATGAACTGCGCCCCTGTGTTTGGACAGATTTAGGGGCAAGTTAAGTTGAATCTTGCTGTGCTCTTTTCTTACATCAGTCATTCTAAGCCGCCTTTCCGGTTTTGTCAACAGGCGAAAAGTATATCGAAGCCG
>JABLXV010000102.1 GCA_013177895.1 Brevinematales bacterium
TCGCCCCTTAGTACTCGGAGTACCAGTTCTCCCTTTCTTTTCGCGCTGTTTCTTTGGCTCATTTTTCGTCTCCTTCTAAGCTATATTTTAGCTTAAAAAGTGCTCGCTTTCAACTGGGGCTATTATAGTCTCCTTTATTTAGTTCAGCTAATATTTCTGAATCTAATTTTGAAAAATAGCAGGTTACCCATCCAATTTTAAACTCACCATAATTATTAACTACAAAAATAATATTGTCATCTCCAATTTCTTTTATACTTCCAAATACGTTTAAAGTTTTATTGAGATAGTTATTATTCGCTTTCTTTTCATTATCATTATAATCGTTAAAAAGATCCATTGCTGATATATTTATTGTTTCTGGCAGATTTTCCTGATTTTTTAATGAAATATACTTTTTTATTTGATCTATTATGTCTATCATCTCTTCATATCTATTATCCTGATATAATTCAGACAATTCATTTATCATATCTTCAATTTCATCAGAAAAAGAGTATACCGGTATTAATAATGAAATTAAAATAATAATAATTAATGCTTTTTTCATATTTTATCTCCTACTTCCCCTTGATCTTATACTGTTCCATGACGACCCCGAGCCCGTTATTCGTAATGAGATCGCCCAGGGAGACGTTGGAAGCGATCCACACGATAGCGACGGTCCGGCCATACTTATCCAGGTACAGCGATTCCAATTCGACGTCCTTCCCGGTGATCAGGTTCGACACCCATATCTTCGCTTCTAGGCCCTCGGGCGTTCCCATCTCCGGGCAGTTCATCAGATAGAGTCGTATCTTGTATTTCACAGCCGCCGCCGGATCGTTATCCGAGTAATTGGAGAGGACGTAATAAGTATCCCCATCGACGACGTAGGTAACGTGTCCCTTCCACGGATAGACGACCGCGAAGATCAGGAGTAAGAGTACGGATAGGACGCCGGCATTCAGTTTTCTCATCCAAAAACCCCGGATACATTGGAAAATGCGTTTAATCATAATATCGCGCTTGTTTTAAAATGTCAATACTAATCCTGAATATTCTGAAATAAATTGAATCGTCTATATCTCGTGAACCATTAAAAGAAGGAGCATTGATTGAATTACGACAAGCTGTTTCACCTGGTAAAGACCCCGGGCGTGATCCGGAAGGCCCGGAGTCTGGACGACGTATTTATGGAGCATATTGAGAATGACCCGGAATATGAGGTCAAGCACCCGGAGATCATGTCTGTGATCTATTCCGATATCTCTAAAAGCCCAAACCAGTTCCGAACCGAGCCGCCCGCCGGTGCGGTAATGTGAGGTCTGCTATGGGACGGCTTCTGAAGCTCTTGTATATTTTCACCATGTATGTTTTCTATTTTCTGGGCTTTAAAACGTCTCATAGCGCCCATTTTGAGCCTTTTTCCGGCTTTTGTTTTCACATTTATTTATTCATAAACGCCTTGTATTTCTTTGCTATATATGGTATAATATTCTCATACAGTGTTTAAGAAGGGTTTATGTATTACGGAAAGGAAATAACCGCGCTTAATGAGGCTGGGGTCGAATATCTGATTGCCGGCGGCGTTGCCGTCGCATTGCACGGGTATCCCAGGCACACCTACGACATCGATATTATCGCAAGCCTTGAAAAAGAGAATTTCAAGATACTGATCACAACCCTCGGGGATATAGGGTATGCTTTCGATTCTGCTACAGGCCCGGAACCGGGGTATAGAGATCTAAAAGATATTGAGGATATAAAGGATCTAATCAGTATCAGGTTTATCAACCGAGGCGACGGGAACAAGGTAATTGATCTGGTAATAGATCACGGGTTAGATTTTAAGAAGGCATACGACAGGGTATTTCTCGACCGTATTGAGGAAGTGGTATATCCGGTATTGTCCTATGAGGATCTGAAAAAGATGAAAGAGGAACTTGGCCGTGACGAAGATATCAAGGACATTGAGCACCTCGAGGCAGCGCGTGAGGCTAAAAAAAAATCATGGCCGGCAGGATCCTGGACAGGAGATGGAAAGATAAGGGTAAGAACGCCGGAAGAGGACAAGCAATATGAGGCACATTTAAGCTCGAGCATTCCGCATAAAAACGTCCTCGAATGGCTCGAGGATAATAACAGACTTTTCAAGAAGGTATAAATGGAATATCAATTTTTAGAAGAATTTAATTCAATAAACGAAGCTGGCGTTCAATACCTGATCAGCGGCGGCCTCGCATTGAACCTGCATGATGTTCAGCGATTAACATTGGACCTTGATATCATTCTTGAGTATTCAGATGATAATTGCCATAAAGCAGAAGTATTATTATCTTCATTAGGTTACCATATTGATGAAGTAAAAGAAAAGAAAGTTGAATTTCCTTCCGAATTTATCCATAAGTACATAAATAATAGGAAGGTTAGTTTATACCCCACCCACCCTACTGTTTTTGAGGAATACTATAAAAGGCGAATAGTATTTCAAGCTGATAATCTTACCATCCCTACAGTATCCTTTAATGACCTTTTAGAGATAAAGACGAAAGCGGGAGGCTCAAGAAATGAATCTGACGTACATTATCTCAAGATGTCAGCGGGAGCAAAATTGACTTCATGGCCGAGTCTGGATGACCCCAATAATAACGACTGGGGAATATTTAACAGTGAAGAGTACATTCTATGGGAGTTCTCAAAATGGCCGATCGAGGATAGAGTAAACTGGCTGGGTAATGAATTCGAGGTATGGAATTCTTTACGGGAATTGAATAAGTAAAAACCGTCTATTTTATGAGGGTATATAATATGAAATATTGGTTAGGTATAATTTTCATTCTGATCATAGCGTCTTGTTCGACCGCGCCGGTCAATCCGAAGCCGGATAATAAGTATCCGGTGAAAATCTACGACATGACGAACCGGACGGTCAATAATCTGATCGTGGTATACTTCGCCGCGGGTAATAACCTCGAGCCTAATGCCGTCGTGGACATAGCGGAAATCGAGAGCGCGGTATCCAATCTCCGCGCGAAAGGCGATGACGTGATCTTCTATTTCGACGCAATTCAGAATAGGACAACCTATAATGATTTTCTTACATCATTCAGTTCTACAATTCAGTCAAACGCATGGTACTTATGGCCGGGCGGAGCGTTCGACCCCCAGGGCTTGGCCGCCGGGGGATACCTGACTGCACAGAGGGTATATACCAATAAGAACCAGAACACTGGCGACCCCGCTTCTCTTGACGAATTCCTTGATTTTGTTAAATCAAAGTATTCATATAGTAAAGTATTCCTGATCCTTTGGAACCACGGGAATAGCATATTCCCGATGGGAAACAACATTTCTTTTGCAAAGGACGAGACGCCGTACAAAGGCCTTACCCCATCGTTTTACGGGTATGACCAGGAAGCGGATGATTCCATGAGTGATGAAGAGGTATGCTACGCAATCTCCAATTCTCTGGGCCATGTAGACGCGCTGGCGTTTGACGCCTGCATTATGGGGAACATTGAGGTCGCGTATGAATATAAAGATATCTGTGATTACTATATTGCCTCCCCTAACTATGTCCCGACCGACGGGTATCCTTATGATACCTGGCTGACCACATGGGCGCAGTCCTCGAGTAACGATATCAATACAATGTCAAAGCTATTATGCGACGAGTTTCAGACATATTATATCGCGCACAACACCCCATATTACGAATGCTTATACTCGATGAAGATGCCTGAAGGCGCGGACGTTCTCGCGCAGAAGATGAACGCGCTGGCCGGTTTAATAGTAGCGGACACGAACGTGAATATAGCCTGGATGAAGGCGAAGCACTGGCATTTCAATTTCGATAACCCGCCCTCCCAGTTTTATATCGACTACGATCTGGTATACACCTACCCTGCGTCAATGCTGGCAATGGGGAAGATATTCGATTTTGTCGCCAGTAAGACGACCAATCCGACAGCGGATAGTTTAGCGGCGGACGTATCGAACGCGCTGATCAGTTACGTTTATTCCTCGACCGATTATTCTGAACCGGGTTTATTCCTCCCGAACACATTGGTAGGCGCGGAATGGTATAAAGCCCGTAACTGGTACGCGCCGGCAAATCTCGCTTTATTAACCGACTATCCCCTGATCTGGACGGTAACGACGGGTGAGGATTACATGATCGATGAAAAGACGGTGCACATGGTAATGGACTGGACGAACGCGGCGCTCCTGGACTTCACCAAGCAAACGAATCTTGTAAAATCGATGTTCTATATTGATAATCCCGCGGGATCCGGGAGTTTCGATAATTTCAGATGGCTATCGAACTCAGTGATCATACGGACGAACGCGGCGCATTGCGTAGACGACGCGGATCATTATTACAAATTCACGGTCTCGACCGGCGGAACCTTCCAATTCTGGGTCGGGATGGAAACCGGGTACAGTATTTCCGATTTTTTCATGGACAGCACCTATATGATTTCGGTCTATAACGACAGCCGCGTTTTCGTCGCCGGTGTAACCGCCGGGGACGTGAAAAATAACACCGGCGGAACAACCGCAGGTCTTGATATATGGGCTTCATATATTGTAAAAAATTCTTCTGTAACAAATGGCATAAACGCGAATTATTTAACCTACAATATGCAGACGACCTTACCGGCAGGGACATACTTCCTGAAAGTCCGGATGATCTTCACTTATGAAAAGGACGGCTATAACGCCCCCTACCTCATGTGGCTAGGCTCCAACAACACCTGCGTATTCAATTAGAATTGAAATGACCGATATATACCAAAAAGGAAGGCTATTCGCCTTCCTTTTTTATTATCATACTTTTTAATATTTCCTCATTATTTCTATCTACACAGTCAGGGTCATGATCTAGAAAATAATAAACAAAACTCAATAAATCTTGGGTAATTTGCCTGTATCTTAGTGTATAGATGTAGTAACTCAAGAAACTTTTTGGATTTGGTATTTTTATAGGAGTTTTTTCTTTATTTTTAATTCTTTTTTGTTCTATTCTTCCGCATGAAAGAATAAATGAGATTATTTCGTTACATAATAAAGCTGCGTTTGAATTCTCATTCTCATAAGAAATCGAGGTTCCGTAAAAAGGCTTAATCTTGCATATCCAATAAGACAGAAAACCACCAATTTTATGGCAATCAATTCTTACGATTAATTCATGATAATTATGAATGCGTTCGACATCAAGCCAATATCTGGTTACCACTTGGGCTATAGCAACCTTATTGTAAAATACTTCTTTTTCTGATAAATTATATATTTCAAGGTATTTTATAGAAAACCGACGGGAAAACTCTGTAGCTTCAGCATAGAGATGAGAGGCGGGCATTGACTTAGATAGCAGAATATAGTATAATATATCATGAAAGAAAGAGAGTATCATTCTGATGGAAACTAT
>JABLXV010000103.1 GCA_013177895.1 Brevinematales bacterium
CCGGCGGTGTTGACGAGAAGGAAAGACTCAAACTTTTTTTTACCTACCGGTACTCTTTCCGCACCGACGGAGTCATATTCTATGACGAGCACTCCCGCAACCTCGCGGTGTGGGATTAAGGGGGCATGATGGAACGGCTGGTTTTACTCGGCGCGACAGGTTCGATCGGAAGGTCGGCTCTCGATGTGATTCGCAGTTTCCCGGAACGCTTCGAACTGATCGGGGTGAGCGGGTGGGGGAATATCCCCCGGCTCGCGGAGATTATCGACGAGTTCCGCCCGCAGATCGTCTGCCTGCGCGAGGAGAATCCCGGGTTCGAGGCGAATTACCCTGACGCGGATTTCCTCTACGGGGGCGGGGGTCTTCAGGACTTGGCCGCGCTGGACGACGCGGACGCCGCGATTATGGCGATATCCGGTACGGCGGGGCTTCAACCCACCCTCGCGGCGATCGGCTCCGGCAAGCGTCTCCTGACCGCGAATAAGGAATCCATCGTCTGCGCGGGCGATATTATCATGCGCGAGGCGGCGGCGTTCGGCACGGAAATTATCCCGCTCGACAGCGAGCATAACGCCGTATTCAATCTCCTGACCCGTTTCGATCCCGCTACGGTCGGGGAAATTACCCTCACCGCGTCGGGAGGGCCGTTCCGCGATAAACCGATCGGCGATCAGGTCACGCTCGAACAGGTGCTCGACCATCCGACATGGGATATGGGGCAGTATATCACAGTCAACAGCGCGACCCTGATGAACAAGGGGTTCGAGGTGATCGAGGCGCATCACCTTTTCGGGATGGACTACGGACGGATCAGGGTCGTTATCCACCCGCAGTCGCTGGTGCACGGGATGGTACGCGGGACGGACGGCACGCTGTATATGTCGGCGTCGCCGAGCGATATGCGTATCCCTATCTCTCTCGCGATGTTCTTCCCGGAGACCCCGCCCGAAACCATTCCGCGGTTGGGATTGCCCGGCGTATCGCTCGAATTCCGCGAGCCGGATTTAGGGAAATTCCCGCTCCTGAAACTCGCCTACGATATGGGCCGCGAGGGGGGTGTGATGCCCGCCGCCTTGAACGCCGCCAACGAGACGGTAGTGAACGCGTTCCTCGAGGGAAAGACCGGATTCGATAAAATCCCCGGGATAGTGATGCGGGCGCTCGACGGTGTGACGAATATCGCCGAGCCGGATTTGGACACGATTATGGATACCGACTGGCGGGTGCGTGAAAAATGCGGGGAACTGCTAAAATCAGAGTAAGCCGTTCAAAAACCGACTGTGCCCTCAGTAGTACGGGACATTAATCCATCAGGCGCGCGAAATCGATTTCCACCCCGATGAAGAAGCCGAAAACTGTAGCGGCCCGGTATGTAAAGAACGCGTCTAATGTGACAGGGCCGAAGATGCTGTTTATGTTAATTAACGGATCAATAGGAGGAATTACTATGCGGTTATAAGTGAATCCTCCGGTGATTCTGAGGAATTTTGTTATCGGATAACCCGTATAGAGCCTGAACATCATGTTCACGGAATGTAAAATGTCGAAAGTTATAGTGTTATAGCTCATCAGGTTCATCGATCCCTCGAGATTGATATGAATAGGATCGACTGTTACGCGGACACCTAGCCCCGCGCCCCATTCGCCGACATTATTCAACGTACCGTAGGCGAGATTATATATATAATAAAAATTCTTCACACCGGATTTGAACGTGAAATTGGCCATCCCTAAAGAATCGTACCACACCTCAATGGCGAGCGTCCCTTTCCTCGATATATTCAACAGACCGATAGGGAGATGGTAGGACTCGACCGCGAAGTTCACCAGTCCTATCTGCACTCCAGCAACGTTATTCCCGATATTGATACCGCCGAGCTGGAAACCGGAGAATTTCGTACTGTAGTTAATCCCTCCCATCTGGAACGCAGATGCATAGCCGGTGACGATATTCACCGGGGCGAATTGCCATCCCTCGAATTTTCCGCCTACGACATTCGCGAGAAGATTGAATTGCACGCCCGCGGCATACCCCCCTGCATAATGGAATAGCCCCATCGAAAATCCCTTGAATTCTTCTGTTGTTACCACCACCGGCGACCATGCCGCACCCCAGACGATCTCCGAAAAGGACGCGATCAATCCTATCTGGAGATTGTTGATATGGGGCTTGCCTACGGAGATCAGGTCGGTCTGGATAGGCGGAACCAGCGACAGGTTAATGAACGAATGAACATATTTATCGTAATCGAGCTTGATGCTGTCCGGTGCATCCTTTATCACTGTTTCGACAATCGATTTATCGATCCCGATCGTGCCGTCTTTCGTTACGACTATATACTGCGAGCCGTCCTCGTCGATAATCTTTCCCACTATGTTCTGGCCGGCCTTCATGACAATCATATCGGAAAAGCCCGATGCTTGAAAGACTAACATCAGTACAAACAGATATAAAAAGCCTTTTTTCATTGGACTCCCCCTGAATTTTTTAGGATTGTTTTAAATATAATAGATAATAGTTTATCGGCAGTTTTTAGTCAAGAAGATAGAGGGTAGTTTTACATAAGCGGCGGCCGGGGGCTATAATATCCGTTCCATATACCCGACGATGAACGGAAGATGAGGAAATACCTTTGTGCCGGTATGGTCGAATCCCATCCTGAAATACCATTTCTTGAGGCGGGAATTGTCCTCGATGATGCCGATTTTAATCTTCTTTCCGCCCTCCGACAGCACCTTATCCATGATAAACTCAACCAGTACCTTACCGTAACCCTGATGGCGGTAATCCGGAAGAACGCCGAGCTTCTCGAGGAAAAAATCCCCCTCGATCGTCTTCTTTACTCCCACCGTGCCCGCCGGGACACCCCCGTCAAGCAGGATAAACATCTGTAAACCGTTGACGCAATCGCGGGTCAGCCGTTCGAAAGTGATAAACGCCGCGTTGGAGGGCGCATTCTCAGCGGTAAGCCCGAACTGGTCGGCTATACCCTCGAAGGACTCCCTGAGTATCTCGACACAAACCCGCAGATCGGAATCGTCAGCCGCTTTTTTAATTTCATACATCCGGTCCTCCAGAAACCCGTACCATTATAAACTGATAATATGATGGTGTCAAAAATAATATACTCAAAAACCGCGCAAAGGTTACAACGGCGGAGGATATTTTTTTCAGAGGAGCGTACTGATACGGTGGGTTATTTCCGCCGCGCTCGGTTTTTGACAAACCGCGCGGAAGGTCGTATAATTAGCGCGGTTCAATAAATTTCTTAGTAAATTGTAATTGAATAAAATCAAACTATTATACGCGCAATGGACGCTTCCTTGTCCTCTTTTTCTTTATAATTTTTTGTAGAAAAGAGGATTTTTTATAGCGTCCGTACTTTCCCGGAGGAAAATATGGTTATGGCTGAAGTGAGAATCCCGTCTTTATTGCAGCGCATATTCAGCGTCTGGTACCGCCATTTCAGGGTATACAGCAGTTCGTTCATATCGAACGCTATCCCCCCGATGTTCGAACCGTTACTGTTCCTCGCGGGGATCGGGCTGGGGCTCGCGAAGTACCTCGTGCCGATGGAGGGGCTGCCGTTCCTGACGTACATGGGGAGCGGGCTCCTGATGACGAGCGCGATGATGACCTCGGCGTTCGAATGCACCTACGGGACGTTTATCCGCCTCGAGTACGACAAGACCTATGACGGGATGATCTCGTCGCCGGTGTCGTACAAGAACCTTGTGATCGGAGAGATCATCTGGGCGGGCACGAAGGGCGCGTTCTTCACGTTCTGCGTCCTCCTGATATTGTTCATCTTCGACGTGATTCATTTCTCGTTCGGGAATCTCATGCCGCTCCTGAGTATCGGGGTGGGATTCTTTACCGGCGTCATATTCGGCGGATTGTCGATGTGTATCACGTCCATCACGGGGAATATCAACCATTTCAATTTCTACTTCACGGGGCTGCTGTCGCCGATGTTCTACTTCTGCGGGGTGTTCTTCCCGGTGTCGGATCTGCCGGAGATCGTCCGTCCGCTTGCCGAGGCCGTGCCGCTCACGCATTGCATCCGGGTCGCGCGCGCGTTCGCCGCGGGGAGCTATCCGCCGGACCTATGGATCAGCGCGGTGTATATCGTCGTATCGTCGGTGGTGTTCTCATGGCTGGCTGTCGTGCTGATGAAACGGAGGTTGATCGATTAGGGGGGCGAGGGGAACGAGTGGGGGGGGATTACTGTATCTGTAAACTTTTATAAAATTATTGATCTAATAAACTTTCGTCTGCATAGCCTATTTCTATTTTAACGTTACTTTTGATTTTATTATTTCTACAATATATCCATATTTATACCCTTTACAGGTGCCAGTAACGGTAATATAATCTCTATAATAGCTCCAGTTGAAAGCGAGCACTTTTTAAGCTAAAATATAGCTTAGAAGGAGACGAAAAATGAGCCAAAGAAACAGCGCGAAAAGAAAGGGAGAACTGGTACTCCGAGTACTAAGGGGCGAGACTTTAGA
>JABLXV010000104.1 GCA_013177895.1 Brevinematales bacterium
TTAAAATCTTCCGGGTTTTTATAACCCTTCAGAATCTCGTCTAAAACTTCTGATTTGATGGTCATTTGTTTTCCTCCATATTATTATACTACAAATTGACCATTTACACAGTTTTTTCTATACCCTCGTTTATACTATTCCTTATCTTTTCCCGCGATCACGATATAGTAATAATCCGGAAAATATTCCTTGATCACCTTCATCAGGTCGGCCTTCTTGAAGCCGTTGATCAGGTTGATATAGCTCAGTTCGTAGCCGTACGCAGGTCACTGTGTGACGTCTATTCCGGCGCACCCTTCAACACGGGCTATTTTAGATATCGATAAAAAGCCTGATATCGGGATTAGCCGTACGCAGGTCACTGTGTGACGTCTATTCCGGCGCACCCTTCAACACGGGCTATTTTAGATATCGATAAAAAGCCTGATATCGGGATTAGCCGTACGCAGTACCTATTGATTAATTTTCCGTCATACCTTATAATATTTCGATTATATAAACGGAGTAAATATGCCATCATACAGGGACACAATCAGGAATTTTTCTATTATCGCGCACATCGACCACGGGAAATCCACTCTCGCGGACCGGATCCTCGAATTAAACGGTATGTACGACGCATCGAAGGGCGAAACGCAGGTGCTCGATTCGATGGAGGTCGAGAAGGAACACGGCATCACTGTTAAGGCGCAGACCGTATCGGTTTCCTATAAAGCAAAGGATAACACCCAGTATACCTATAATATGATCGATACTCCCGGTCACGTGGATTTTTCCTACGAGGTATCGCGCAGTCTCGCGGCATGCGAGGGTGTGCTCCTCTTAATCGACGCGTCGCAGGGTATTCAGGCGCAGACCCTCTCCCACTTCTTTGTTGCGCTCGAGCATGATCTGGAGATCGTACCTATTATCAATAAAATCGATCTGCCTACCGCACACCTCGAGATGGTCAAGGAGCAGATCGAGCAGGATTTGGGGCTTGACGCCGAGAAAGCGATACTGGTCAGCGCAAAGAGCGGAATAGGTATCCCGGAGCTCCTCGAGGCGATCGCGCTGCGTATCCCCCAGCCCAAGGGAGACGAGACCGCCCCCCTGCAGGCGCTGGTATACGATTCTTATTACGATATTTACCGCGGAGTTGTGGTAAAAGTGCGGATTATCGCGGGAGAGGTTAAGCCCGGCGAAAGAGTCCGTTTTATGCGCTCCGGGAAAGAGTACG
The DNA here is from genome assembly GCA_013177895.1 of Brevinematales bacterium. Lineage (GTDB taxonomy): Bacteria > Spirochaetota > Brevinematia > Brevinematales > GWF1-51-8 > GWF1-51-8. Next base: position 1,220 of record JABLXV010000104.1, read on the forward strand.
ATCTGGAAGAGGTGGGGGTTTATCAGCTCAAGCTGTTCCCCAGGAAAACCCTCCGCGCGGGCGAGGTCGGATATATTATCGCGGGCATCAAGTCGGTCAGCGAATTCGGCGTCGGCGATACGATTACCCATACGGAAAATCCCTGCCTGAAGGCGCTCCCCGGATATAAGGAGCCCAAGGCATACGTATTCGCGGGGCTGTTTCCCGCCGACGGGGAGGAGTTCGAGGGTTTCACCGAGGCGCTGAACCGGCTGAAGATGAACGATGCATCGTTGTCGTTTATCAAATGGAACTCCGCCGCGCTCGGGATGGGATATAAATGCGGATTTTTAGGGCTTCTCCACCTGGAGATCATACAGGAACGGCTGGAGAAGGAGTTCGACCTGAACATCATCTCGACCGTCCCGTCGGTGGAATACCGTATCACTCTGACGAGCGGCGAAGTATTTACTATTGAGAATGCGACCGAATTTCCCGATATAAGTAAGATATCGCGGGTGGAAGAACCCTACGTAAAAGCGAATATTATCATGCCCAAGGATTTTATGGGGCAGGTAATGCAGCTGGTGCAGGAACGGCGCGGGATTCAGACCAACCTGATCTATATCGATACCGGACGTATCGAGATTTTCGTCGAACTGCCGCTCGCGGAGATTATCTACGATTTCTACGATAAGCTGAAATCGTTCACCAAGGGATATGCGTCGTTCGACTACGAATTCCTCGAGTTCCGCGACAGCGAGGTGGTCAAGATGGACATCCTTGTCGGCGGCAGGCCGGTAGACGCGTTATCGCAGATGGTGCATAAAGAGGGTATGGAGCGGCGCGGGCGCGGGGTGGTCAAGAAGCTCCGCGAACTGATACCGAGGCACCTGTTCCAGATACCCATTCAGGCGGCGGTCGGGAGCAAGATAGTCGCGCGCGAGAATATCTCCGCGTTACGCAAGGATGTGACCGCGAAGTGCTACGGGGGGGATATTACCCGTAAACGGAAACTGCTCGAGAAACAGAAAGAGGGAAAAAAGCGGATGAAGACTATCGGGAACGTCAATATCCCGCAGGAAGCATTTGTGGAAATACTGAAACGGAGCGATGATGAATAAAGTGATTCTCGCGAGCGCCTCCGAAGGAAGGAAGCGTTTATTTGAGACTCATATCAAACATTTTGCGGTTGCCGTGTCGAAGGTCGACGAGGAGGCTGTGGCTATCGACGACCCCCGGAAGCTGGTCTGCACCCTCGCGCTGATGAAGGCGGTCGAGGTATCGAAGAAGTTTCCCGACGATATTACGATCGGGTTCGATACGGTGGTGGTTTGCGACGGGAAAGTAATCGGCAAGCCCGCGGATAAGGACGAGGCGATCGGGATACTGAAACAGATTCGCGGGAAGCGTCAGCTTGTCCTGACCGGCTACGCGATTGTCAATCTCAGGCTCGGGTTGGAGATCAACGATTATGTCGAAACGGTGCTGAACCTGAAGAATATGAGCGACGAGTTTATCGCGAAATACGTACAGAGTCATCCTGTTACCCGCTTTGCCGGGGGTTACGGCGTACAGGATAACGATCAGTTGATCGAGATACTCTCCGGGGATTTCGATAACGTGGTCGGCGCGCCCATGCGGGCGATCATCAATCACCTCAAAGATTTAGGGTATATCGAGTAAATCTCATCTTATCATCGTCCGTTCTATACGTATTTTTCTATCATTCTCAAAATTTAACCCCGCGGAATATTGAAAATTATTCCCGATGATGTCAGAATAAATCCCGGTGTAATATACCGGGATGCAAGTAAATATCGAAATAGGGGAATATTATGAAAAAAACAGTATGGATTCTTTTTATCGTCCTGTTATCCGGCGCGGGTTTCGCGAAGGAAGTCCTGATGGACAAGTCCTATTATTCGTGGGTGGACAAGCTGAACCTGCGCGATAAGCCGAGCCTCACATCGAAAGTGGTATACCAGCTTCCCGAGGGCGAGGACGTGGTATTCCTCGGGAAGAAGACGAAGGAGGAAATCACTATCCAACTCCGCGGGACGAATTATACCGCGCCGTGGGTTTTGGTGCAGGCGAAAAACGGCACGCAGGGGTGGATATTCGCCGGCGGGTTGAAGAAAAAGAACGCGCTGGAAGTAACTGCCGATAAAACAAAACTTTTTGCCGACCCTGATCTCAATGGGCTTGTCCTGATCGGGTGTAAGAAGGGCGAAATTGTTACCTATAAAGACTACCAGACCGATATCAAGGATTCGTTCCAGATCGGCGGGAAGACGGTGAAGGATGTGTGGGTACTGGTCGAGACCTCGCAGGGATATCGGGGATGGATTCCCGCGCCGTACCTGAAGAATGTGCTGAACGGATTACCTGACGCCCCGGAAGCGGAAAAGAACAAAGTTTCATCCGCGAACGACCTGTGGAACGCGGTGCAGGGCGCCGAATCCGGCGATGTCATTACGGTCGCGAGCGGGTCGTACTACATCAGCCAAACACTGACGATCGAATCGAAGGATAACCTGACTATTGCCGGCGAGGGCGAGGTCAATATCTATATCAAGGACGAGAACGCGGACGTGATGAATATATACGAATGCGGTACCATCGTACTGAAGAACCTCCACCTCAAGCATTATAATCCCCCGCAGGATTTGAATTGCACCGGGAATGTAATCGTCGGTTACAATTCGGATTCCCTCAAGCTCGAAAATTGCGTGATCGACGGTTCGGGGTACTGGGGACTATGGCTCAGCGGTTTTAACAGCGTCGAGTTAAAAGATACGAAATTCCTGAACCATGTCGATTCCAGCCTGATGCTCGATAGTATTAAAGTCTTATTTATCGACGGCTGCGAGTTTAAGAATAACGGGGGAGGGATAAATATCGATGTAAGCGAAAAATACAGGATAAATAAATGCAAGTATTACGATAAATCGGATATCGAGATTAACGGTTCCGTCTATACGAAGAAGGAATTCGAGAACGGGATAAATTTCGATAACAGCGAGGGAGACTACGAAGAGTACGGCGATTAACTGTCCGTATTCTATCTTCCTAGGGGCGGCAGAAATCCGAAAATACGAAGAAGGTATCAGATACTACTTGTCAGAAAGATGATATGATAAAAGACCGGTGAGAAAATCCTTTTCTAATTCTGAATAATCAAATTGAGATAGAAAAGGAGTAGATAGGTTATAGGTTGGCCGCTTTCTTAGGGCAAATGACCCTGACAGA
>JABLXV010000105.1 GCA_013177895.1 Brevinematales bacterium
CTGTCAGGGTCATTTGCCCTAAGAAAGCGGCCAACCTATAACCTATCTACTCCTTTTCTATCTCAATTTGATTATTCAGAATTAGAAAAGGATTTTCTCACCGGTCTTTTATCATATCATCTTTCTGGCCGCTCAGAAAGTAGGATTATTTCTTGAACTTTCTATGAACTCATCTGAGTTTTTAGAAGTACCCTTTACTCAATTTTGTCCGGGAATTAGTCCATCGGGCGACGGTGTTTTATTCCTCGATGATCGCCTCGGTCGGGCATTGATCGATTGCCTCCCGCGCTAACTCGATGTCGAACGCCGTCAGATCGGTGACATGCGCCTTACCGTCGTCCTCCATCCTGAAAAGGTCGGGGTATAATCCTTCGCATACGCCGCATCCGATGCAGGCGTCCTGGTCGATAATTACCGCCATAGGTTTCCTCCATAATGGTGATAATCAAGTATAATCAAAATAATCCCTAATGTCCAGTAGGAATATTATGTTTTAATACCCTTATTTTGAATAATCCCGATTCTCCAATCCCGATTGGACAATCGCTATTGGACTTTTCCGCGCCGTTAAGGTAAAATATGAGCGTAAACTTAGAAACAAGGGGTTCGGAATGACGGGAAAGTCCGTTACTTTTTCCATACTCGGACGTAGTATCATATGAACGGTGAAATTGAGACCGATATCATGGCCGACGAAATCGACCTGTGGGCGGAAAAGAGCCGTAGCGGCGACCGGGTCGCGTTCGGGAAACTTTACGACCGCTTCATGCCGCCGATTTACCGGTTCGTCTATTACCGGGTGTACAACAAGGGTCTCGCGGAGGATTTGACCTCGCAGACATTCCTGAAGGCGGTGGAGAATATCGCGAGCTACGACCGGAAGAAAGGGAAGTTCTCATCGTGGCTCTACCGCATCGCCCGGAACCTGGTGATCGACTATTACCGTTCGCGGAAGAAAACAGTCGAGCTCGATGAGACATGGGATATCGCTTCGGATATCGACATCGAGGACGACGCGCACCGGAAGGATATGGTCGAACGGCTCAAGGGTCTGATGTGCATCCTCTCCGGGGAACAGCGCGAAATCGTGGTCATGCGGTTATGGCAGGAGCTCCCGTACAACGAGATTGCCGGAATTTTAGGCAAGACCGAAGCGGGATGCAAGATGATGTTCTCCCGCGCGATCGCGAGGCTTCGGGATGAAGCGGACTTTTTAGCGGTTGTGATCCTGTTTCTCGTCACAGGAATGACGGGATAGGAGAAAAAGATGAAAAACACTATAAAAGAACTGATAAACGAACTGATCCGTAACGACTCCTCGCTCGCGGGAAAAGAGGCCGAACTGGAGAAAATTCTCTTAAAAGTGGCTGAAATCCGCCCGCCGGCGGAGCCCGGCCCGGAGTTCAGCGCGCGCCTGAAGGACGAATTGCTCCGCAAGCTGACCGCCGACGCCTCCCGTAAAAAGGGGCTGGCGTTCTGGCTGATGCGGAAGCGCGTCCGTCTCCTGATCGGCAGCGGCGCGGTGATCTGCCTGATCGCGGTCACTGTGATCACCAATCCTATCGCGCAGATGACGATGAAGAACGCGCCCCAGCAGCCGGCTCCGCAAATCCAGCAGATTGTCACCCAGACCCAGGCTAACGGGAACACGGTCGCCGTAGGGACTGTTTCCCCGCAGAAAGCGAAAACCGGCCTTCAGCATCCTCCCGCCGACGATACCGCGATGGACGCTAAAGAACCCGTTGTGCTGTCGGAGGATAAAGCCAAGCTCGATTTCAAGGTTGTAATGGCCGACGAAGAAACCACTGTAGATCAGGTATCGGATATCGTAAAGTCCGAGTCCGCCGTTCAAGTTGAGGGCGGAGACAAGGAGTTGAAGAAACCGGGAGAGGAAACCGATCTGCTCGCGAAATATGACAAGAAATCGAAGGATTCCATAAACGCGGGACTGGAGCTCGAGAAACCGCCGGTAATGCCGGCTCCGAAGATATATTCCTACAACGACGTAAAGGACGACCTCAGCGCCGGGAAATTGCCGGCTCCGTCGTACTATGTCAAAGCCGATATTATGATAGAATCGTTCGATTATATCCTGCCCGCCGGGTTCGATAAAACCCAGCCTCTTTACACCGAAATCGCGCCCTGCTCGTGGGATAACCGTTACGCCCTCCTGGTCATACTTCTCCCCGGCGAGATCGCTAAGACCTGCAACTATCCCCCTGAAGTACAGACGGTCGCAGGTGAAACTGTCGCTACGAAATGGCTGAAACTTACCCAGACCCTCGCGGGGTCGCGTCCCCAGGCCGTGTTCGGGCTGATACCTGTTGCGGTCTATGGGACTGCCAAGACCGCGCAGAACCTCCAGGTAAAAATCCGCTACTTCGACCAGAGCGCCGGTAAGACCCAGACAATCAAACAGCTTTTGTTCTATCCCGCGGACGCATCGAAAACAACCGCGCTCTTCCGGTTTATTTCGTCGGTTTCGGAATGGGCGTTACTGCTGAACAATCCCGGCGATGTGCCCCAGGGATCGTTCGCCGACACTTTGTCTCTCGCCGAGGGCGCTCAGGGCGCAGTCCCCGATTCGCAGTGGAAGGATTTTATCGAGGTGCTCAAGCTCACAATAAAAGCGCAATAACCGTGATATTTCTTGCGTATCCCGACGGATAGCATTAAAATAAGAGTTGGTAAACGAAATATTCTTTCGTCGCGAGGCTAAAATCGAAGCAATCTATTTTAATACCCTCTAAGGAATAAAGCAGACTGCTTCACCCGCTCATCGGAAAAATGTTGTAGCGCGCGGTAACGCAGCGATAAAGTATTTTTGTCAGTATGTTCAATCATCAGGAGGCTTCCATTATGCGTAAGCTATTTTTACTGATACTCCCGTTCATTGTCCTCTCATGCGGTACGTCCCAACCCCAGAAAGCTGAAGAGGTTCCGACTCCGAAAGCTGTCAATTTTTCCATGTCTCAGAAGAATGTCGAAAAAGAGGAAGCATCTGTAACTCTGACCAAGTATTCCGAACTCTCGGCGAACCTGAATAAAAAAATCACCATCACTGCGAAAAAGAGCGAAATTATCATGCAGCACATGATGGCGTATGACCCTAATAAACCGGCGGTTTCCTATATCGATTTGGACGGCGGCGCGCAGATCGCCGTCTATTCACTCAAACCGCTTCCCTGCAAGGGTAACTTAAAGATCACCGGGACTGTCGGCGAAGTGTCCGGCGCGGGTAAGGGCGGCGGTACGCATTCCGAGCTCTATCTTTCCGCGGACGAATGGGAGTGCATGGATTAAGGGGGTTTCCCCATGTGTTTCCGCGTTTCTCGTAAAATGCCGAATGAAGAATGGCTGATCGATTTCCATGTCGAGGAGAAGGACGCGACCGTTTCTGAAATAGATATGATGCCGGCCTATAATATCTCTCCAGGCGTAAAAACCCTTGTCGTCTATAAAAATCCAGATACCGGTAAAAATACCCTCGGCGCGTTCAAATGGGGACTCGTGCCTCATTGGGCGGCAGACCCCGCGATAGGCCAGAAGCTCGCGAACGCCCGCGCGGAGACCCTCCTCGAGAAACCGAGCTTCCGCGACGCGTTCAAGAAGACCCGCTGTCTCTTCATCGCCGACGGGTTTTACGAATGGATCACTGACCCCGCCTCCGGGAAAAAACTCCCTTATCACGTCCGGCTCAAAAGCGGCAGGCCTTTCGCGTTCGCCGGGCTTTATTCGCAATGGGAGTGCCCCGATAAGGGCGAACTCCTGAAGACCTGCGCGATTATCACCACGTCGCCGAATTCGCTGATCGAGAAGATTCATGACCGGATGCCGGTCATCCTCGACCCGGGCGCGCACGATCAATGGATCACCCCAGGATTCTCGCCGGGCCTGCAAAATCTGCTGAACTCCTTCCCGTCCGGCCTCATGGAGGCTTACCGCGTATCGACGTTCGTCAACAAGGCCGGGAACGACTCTCCCGAATGCGTCCGCCCGCTGAAGGAGAACGAGCTATTCTAAGTCCCTGAGGGACTCCATCGCCCCGCTCCTCGGCATCCATGCCGTCGCAGGACTCCTCACATCTTGTGAGTCGCCCCGCTCCTCGGCATCCATGCCGTCGCAGGACTCCCCTCGACTACGCTCGGGGCAAGTAAGGGATAGTTTTTAGCCTGTTTTTTCAGAAAATACACTTCATCCTTTCTCCTATGATAAAAAACAATCTACTTATGTATTTTTCAGTATAAAATTCGGGAAGTCCTCGAACACCCATCCATTCTTGAGAGTATCATAGATAATCCCGAGCAGTTTTCGAGCTGTCGCGATAATT
>JABLXV010000106.1 GCA_013177895.1 Brevinematales bacterium
TTTTCTTCTGCCGTATTAAAAATAAAGGCGACAGCGAGGGCGAGTACGGATTACGTATCTAGGAGCTTCACCCGGAAGATAAAGCCGCCTATGAAGACTATATGCTGAGATTCTTTATCAACTCGAAAACGCCGCCGACCGAGCACGTCAGTCTATAATTCCCAATAGCCCGCCCCATGAATAGAACGGACAGCTTCGCGCGTAGATCGCGTTCTGCGGCTCGCCGTTACCGGAATACGCGGAGTAGTTCTCATGGATGTGGTTATGCTTAATCCATTCGGCGATCAGCAATCTCTCCGACCCATCCTTGATCAGCCTGTGAATATCGGAACCGTGCCGCTTAAATCCATACGCCGCAATATAATTAAGTGGCGGCCAAATCCTGCCCCGCCAGTAATCGCCGTCGGGATCGTAATTCTGCGAGAAAAGACTTACCGACGGGAGGATATACTCGTTCTGGAAATGTTTCGACAGGAAAAGATTCTCCAGCAGCCGGATTTCCTCGTCCTCGACCAGAAACGATAATAGCGGATAGAACGACAGCGGCGTGAGTTCCCTTGCAAATACCTTCGCGTTCCCCGCGTATTTAAACGAATTCGCCGTCCCGGTCTGCATATCGAAAAACTCGTGGATAGCCTTACCGTAGAAAATAAGGTCCTCCACAAACTCGCCGCCGGGCAGCGACATCAGGCGCGAAAACTCCAACAGAATCTCCGCGGCTAGATACATCATCGACGACAGGTCGATACATGCATAATCGAGCTTGCCGTCCGCGAACCCCATATCGTCGAACAGGGGGGAATTATCCAGCCCGGATTCCATGACCGCGCCAATCTTTCCCGTGAGCCGCAGGAGGCGTTCGTCATCCTCGTTATCGCTGCCCCAACTATAGGTATAATCCGGGTTCATCCGGTTCGCCTTGAACCACCGGTAATTCGCGATAAGTTTCGGGTACATCTCCCATACGAAGTGAACATCCTGTCCGCGCTCGTAGATTTCCCTGACCGCGAGGAACCACACCGGCGGATTCGTCCTGTTACTGCGGCGGCCGTCGATAATAAACTGCGGGATTCGCCCGTCCTCAGCCTGGTGGGAGAACAGTTCCTGCATCACAGATTCCGCGAGACGGGTATCGTAACGGCTGAGGATGATGCATGAGAACGACATATCCCACGCGAACACCAGCGCCCCCACCCGGGATTCCTGCAGGCCGAAAAGCGCGCTCATAAATCCCGACCATGCCTTATTGACCTGCACGATAAACCGGGACTCCCCGGGATGCGTCAAACTGAGATTATAAAAAACGGACGCCTTCGCGATCTCCCGGGCGCGTTCCTTGAATATTTCGAGCGGGAGCTCGTCCTTCGCCTTCCGGTAGTACTCGTCGAACGAAAAAAACTCTATCTGACGGTCGGATATTATGATTTCCAGTTCGCCGAGGTAGGAAATCTCAAAGTCGATGCCCCGGACGAAAAACTCCTCGCCGATAACGAGGTACTCCTCGACACGCCTGACGATACCGTTCGCGTGAAAATCCATGGGATTCAGCAGATGCGCCTTGAGAAGGATGACGTTCCGGTACTGGATCCATTCGAACGTGTTGTCGAATATCCGGTACTTCGCGTAGAACGGCGAGAAAGAACACGGCCCGATATGGATATCGGAGCAATAAGCGGGGTCGTCTTTATGCATCGGGTTGAGCACAGGCGACGGATCGGGCATCCCGACGTTATAGAAGAACTTACTCCAGCTCTTCCCTTCCTTCAGGATGGAAAAAAATAATCCCTCGCCCTTTTCGTTCAGGAATTCGTTTATGCCGCGATTTCCGAAAAATCCGTACCGCATCCGCACTCCTGAATTTTATTTTAACCCCGTTTCTTCCTCGTTGAAAATTTCCGCCTCGAACTTATAGACCTTCGCGCCGTTCTCCCACGCGAACGGTTCGAGCCCGGCTTTACGGCAGGTCTCGTTCAGGAAACGCGTCCTGTCCCACCCGTACTCGGTGGCGACCTGCGGGAGCAGAAGCCCGCGGCGATATCCCTTTTCCATAATCAGGCCGTCCCGCCCGACTTGGATTTCCTCGAGATCGGACACTTCCTCGACGGGGTACAGGATGGATATTTCAATATCGAGGCCGGAATACTCCTTGAGCGAAAGGGGATAGAAACGCGGGTCATGGAACGCCGCCTGAATCGCCATATCCCCGACAGCCTCGCGGATCGGCTTCACACCCTCGACATACCCGATACACCCGCGGAGATTCCCCTGTATCGTCAATGTGACGAAGAGGCCGAATTTCCCCGAGAATACATCGTCGTCCATCGCCGGAACCGGCGCGGGCGACGGGACTTTCAGTTCCCGTTCTATAGCGACGCGCACCGCTTTCAGAAGCGTCTGCTGCTGCTCGCCGGTCAGTTTCAATTTTTCCATAACCCCCTCCTAACGAATCTTGAGCGCCGATAACGCGATGAGCGCGCATAGTACGCTGATAATATAAAAACGTACCACTACCTGAGTCTCCTTCCATCCGCCTAATTCAAAATGGTGATGAATGGGCGCCATACGGAATATCCGTTTCTTGAACCGCTTGAACCAGAATACCTGTAACACCACCGATACGGTCTCCATGACGAACACGAAACCCGCTATCAGAAGCTGTAATTCTAATTTTAATATAATCGCGATCGTAGCGATAGCCCCGCCCATCGAAAGGGACAATGTGTCGCCCATAAATATCTGCGCGGGGTGGACGTTATACCACAGGAACGCCGCAAAACCGCCGATCATCGCCGCGATAATCACCGTCATCTCCCCCGCGCCCGGAAGGTGCGGGAATAGCAGGTAATTCGACATCAGGATATTTCCCATTACATAGGAGAATATCGCGAACGGGATATACAGGATAATCCCCATCCCCGACGCCAACCCGTCCAACCCGTCCGAGAGGTTGGTCGCGTTGGAGAACGCGATCAGCACGAACGCGAAGAAGATAAATCCCAGAATGGGCGGCCAGACAAATACCGGCTGGGAGAAAAACGGTATATAAAAGCTGAAAAAGAAGTCCGAACTGCGTTTCACCTCGATAATACCCGAATACTGCTGGGATTTTGTTTCCGACACCGGCTCGGTCAGGTCGATCTGCCATGAGAGTTTCAGCATCGAATCCTTGGGGGATTCGACCTCCTCCGGCTTGATATCCACAGCGTGGACGTCCAAAATAACCGGCCCGTAATCCTCAAAAAGCCGGACGATCGACAGCAGGTGTTCATCGCGATTCCCGAACAGGTCGGAGACGACGAAAAAGAACTGGTAACGCCCGGGAGGTTGAAGCTGCCCCGTACTGTTCGTATGCTTCCACTCCAGCGGCTGGGCATTCTGCCATGTATAAGGGTACTCGATCACCGACTTTGACTGGTCGTTTTTAATCAATAGCGAGAAGTCGTTCTCACGCCAATGCTGGGGATTGAAATAAAGCATCGCGAGGATGATCGCGGCAGTGCCGAGCTGGAGGGCGAGCTTCAATTTTGCGGAGATACCCTTCGAGTTATTATAGCGCACCTTGAGGAAATCGTCGATAAAACCGATCGCCCCGAAGAACACGATCGACACCGATACGACTGCGACATAGTACTCGAATTTCACCCAGAGGAGCACGGCAGTCAGCGCGGCGAGGATAACGATCAATCCCCCCATAGTGGGAGTTCCCGCCTTCGTCTGGTGACTCTGGGGGCCGTCGTCACGGATAGCCTGCCCCATTTTCCGTTCGCGGAGTTTGCGGATAAATCCGGGGAAAATAATCATCCCGATAATGAACGCCGTAAAAAACGCCGCTATCGACCGGAAGCTGATATATCGCAGCAGGTTAAAAAGTATGAAATTATCGCGAAACTGATAGAAAAACAAATGGAGCATATTTCCCTCACCGTCTATTCGATCATCTTACCCATTCTCGTTAACGAAAAAACCGTTCCGGCGATTCTTATATCCCGCGACATGAGTTCCGAAAACCCGCAGCGCCGATAGAAACGTATCGCGCCGGAGTTATACGATTCGACATCGAGGAGGAGCCTCATCTGTTTTGCCTCCCGGCAGGAATCGATCACCCGGTTCAGTAGCGCTTCGCCTATACCCATCGAACGAAACTCCGGGAGCACGGCGAGATGCGTGATATAACAATCATTCTGTTCGACGCTTTGAATAATCCGCTCGGCGTCCCGCATGGCTTTCAACTTCCGGAGCAGGATAACCGGATGTGAAAGATGGTTCAACACTTCCGAAAA
>JABLXV010000107.1 GCA_013177895.1 Brevinematales bacterium
TCGATATCCTTCACAAAGTACGGCTCGGTTATCCCCAGAGCCATCTCGAATAGTTTATTTTGCATGGATTATTATATTTTATCCATTCATATTTCTCATCTTTACCCACTCGTTTTTAGAAAGAACCATAAATAGCTCAGATAAAGTATTTATCGGATCTATCAGGGAAGAACACGTGTTTATTGAAAAAATAATTGCAAAAAAATCTTTTATAAACTTGAAAAATAATTTTGGTACGATATACTATATTTATTGACAACGATTAACTAAAGATAAACTCAAGAGGAGGATTTTATGAAACGCTTTTTAATGATTGTGTGTGTGATGCTTTTCGCAGCTTCCTTTGGCTTCAGTATGTCCGCGAAGGATGTGGGTAAAGCCTTGAAAGGATGGAAGGATGCAAATTACTCCTACGGCAGCGAAACCGACAAGGATGCAGGTTGGAAAGTGACCTACACCTACAGCGGTGAGGACTACACGGTCTTTATCCTGATCGCGGATGATGTGGTCAATGCCGCCGATAAGAATGTGGTCATGTACTGCGATGTTATCTCCGATTCTTCCCAGCCCAGCGAAGATACCCTTCTTCAGCTTCTCAAGCTGAATATCGAGGACGGCGAATGGGGATTTTTCTCTCTCTATAACAGCGAAGAGGACGAAACATGGTATGTCCAGTACAATGTGAAGTTTCGCTTGGATGCATTGGATGCCGGAGCTTTGAAAGACGCTATCCAGTATATCGCCGAAGCCTGCGGGTATTACAAAGGTACTATTGGCGGGAACTAAACTATAAGCTAATCAGAGTGCCGGGGGAGACTCCGGCACTATTTTTCCCGGGGTGGGGTGTGAAATATTTTCCGGGACGGTTGTATGAAAGGGGTTAGAAGGCACAGACTTAATAATGATTATGTAAATGATGATTCGATCCCGAAATTTGATAACGAAGCTATGTCGATTATCGAAGACCTGTTCAAATTGGAAAAGCCCGCCGAGGCGGAGATCGATTATTTCGCCGACGACTTGGTTTGGGCCGACGACGACGAGGATATCGATAATTCGTTTTAACCCGTCATTCTGTAATAATTCTATTTCTTCCTACTAAATCACCTTTCCTGTCTCAAATTTTCCCCAATTCTTCCGAAATATTATATACAGTAAGACCTTTACAGCAGAACGGAGGAGAATTATGACGAAAATGGTCGGTATTGATCTCGGAACTACGTTTTCCGCGATCGCGTACTTAGACGATAACGGCAAGCCGGGTATGATCGAATTCGATAACGGACGAAAGACTCTGCCCTCGATAGTCGCGTATGACGGCGAGGAAATAGTAGTCGGCGAATCCGCCCAGCGTAACGAGTTCGCGTCTACCGCGATACGCCGGATAAAAAGGAAAATGGGCACCGATTACACCGCCGAGCTGAACGGGCGGAAATACACCCCTGAGGAAATCTCCGCGTTCATCCTGAAGGAGATCAAGAACCGCGCCGAGGAAGCGCTCGGCGATAAAATAAAAGACGTCGTCATCACCGTGCCCGCGTACTTCAACGACAACCAGCGTCAGGCCACCAAGAATGCCGGGAAAATCGCCGGATTGAACGTCCTGCGTATCATCAACGAGCCGACCGCCGCGTCGCTCGCCTACGGGATCAGCGAAAACGACGACCTGAACATAGTCGTCTACGATCTCGGCGGCGGTACGTTCGACGTATCGGTGCTGAATGTCGCGGACGGGATATTCGAGGTGATTTCCACCGCCGGCGATAACCAGCTTGGCGGGGAGGATTTCACCCATAGGATACAGGAAGTCATCATCAAGAAATTTAAGGACGAGACCGGCATCGACCTTCAGAGCGACCCCCTCGCGATGTCGAAGCTCTACGACGCGGTCGAGGTCGCGAAAATCGAACTATCCGCAAAGGATTCCGCGCGGGTGAAGGTGCCGTTTATTACCGCCGACGCGAACGGGACGCATGACGTGGATTTCGAGCTTAGCCGCGGCGAATTCGAGAAACTGATAGACGATTATATCCGCAGGACGATCGAACTGACCAAGCAGGCGGTGTCCGACGGGAAACTTGAGCTGTCCGAGATAGACCGCGTCATCCTGGTGGGCGGCTCATCCCGTATACCGATGGTTCGGCGCGGGGTGAACGAACTGTTCGGTAAAACCCCCGAGTGCAGCCTCAACCCCGAGGAAGTGGTCGCGAGAGGCGCGGCTATCCAGGCGGGCATTGTGCAGGGCGACCTTTCGGGCATCGTACTTGTGGACGTTACCCCGATATCGCTGGGTATCGAGGTCGAGAACGGGTACTTTGTGCCGATTATCGAACGCAATACGCCGATCCCAACGTCCGCTAAACGGATATTTACCACGGTTGCCGACAACCAGAAAAGCGTCGATATTTCCATATTTCAGGGCGAAAGTATGTATGTGGCGAATAATATCACGCTTGGCAAATTCCGCCTCGAGGGAATCCGCCAGGCGCGGAAGGGCGAACCCCGTATCGAGGTGACGTTCGAACTGGACGTGAACGGTATCCTCAACGTGCGCGCGATGGACCTCGACTCCGAGTCCGCTCAGGGTATCACGATTGTGAACGATGCCCGGATGACCGAGGATCAGCTCCAGAAAATGAAGGACGCGCACCAGAAGAACTTCGGCGCGGAGATCAAGAAACGCAAGCATCTGACGAGCGTGCTCAAGATGAAGACCAAAGCGGAAGCGATCGCGTCGAAGATCGAGAATTCGATACCGCCCGCATACCGCGACCATCTCATCCGCGAGGAGATCGCCGATCTCCTGCGCACGGTCGACGAGGCGGTGATCGAGATAGATGTGAAGAAGATGGAGGGCGCGATCGACGGGCTCGAGTTCATCTTCACCGAGCTTCAGGCAGGGAATTACGCCGAGAGCGAGATGATCGCATGAAGACGTTCTACGAAATCCTGGGCGTGCCCCGCGATTCCGAACGCGGCGCGATCAAGCAGGCATACCGCAAGCTCGTCAAACTCTACCATCCCGATATTAACAAGGACGGCGAACGCGCGTTCGAGGAGATCACTCAGGCGTACAACACCCTGATCGACCCGGAAAAACGCGCCGAGTATGAGGAAAAGCTGAAGACGCGCGGTAAAGCCCCGGAACGGAGCGTCAAACCCCGTTTCGGCTTCCGCGAGTTTAAGACGTGGCTCTTCTCGCTGAATTTCCTGAAAACCCTGTTCGGGCAGAAAAAGGTATCCAATCCCTACGCGGGCATCGATAAATCGGTCACATCCCTCGACGTCAAGGAACTCCTGCAGCGGGTGATCTATTCGACCAACGTCTATGTCCAGATCAACGCGGTGCGCGCGGTGTTCGCGAAGAAGAAAAAGTATGCCGCGAACGATTTATTGCGCATCCTGCATTCGAATATCGCCGAGGAAGTAAAGCTCGAAATTCTGCGCGGCATCCAGTACTTCCGTTCCGCGCGGGTGATGACGACCCTGCGGGAAATCCTCAACCTCGAGAAAAGCCTCCGTGTCCGTACCGCGATCCAGTCGGTACTGCGGGCGGCCGCGTAGCCTAATCCCGACTACTGCGTAACCTACTCCCGATATGAAACTCTATTCGATATAACGAGATAGCCCGTGATGAAGGCAGATAAGCGATCATTCTACGGGAAATATTTCCTGATATATCTTTTTTAAATTATCTGCAAGCTCGGGTATTCGCTTTTTGATTGTTTCCCAGAGAATAGAAGTATCGATTCCAAAGTATTCGTGAATTAACTTATCGCGCATGCCGGAAATACTTTTCCAAGGAACGATGGAATATTCTTTCTTTATATCTCCCGGGATTTTTTTCGATGCTTCGCCAATTACTTCAAGACTGCGGATTACAGCATTTCGCATCATAAGATTTTCAAGGAATGATTCTCTGGAAACGTTATTTGTAAAACGAATGATATTCTCGGATTATTGAATCATATCCAAAAGAAAAGCGGAAAAATCCCGTTTCATTTTACTTCCACCAGTTCCGATAGGATATGTTCCTTGATATGTGGTTTCAGTGCAGGCTTGGTAACCAAATCAACTTTCACACCTAGTTTTTCAGATAATTCTGCCTCCAGATCGAGAAACAGAAAGATGATATGATAAAAGACCGGTGAGAAAATCCTTTTCTAATTCTGAATAATCAAATTGAGATAGAAAAGGAGTAGATAGGTTATAGGTTGGCCGCTTTCTTAGGGCAAATGACCCTGACAGA
>JABLXV010000108.1 GCA_013177895.1 Brevinematales bacterium
TAACGGATCGGTGGTTCAGATTGACCTGATCCGCGGCGATAACGTATCGTTCCCTGTCAGCGGTACTGCGGCGTGGTCCGCTACCGTGGGCTTACTCTCCAATAAAACCAACAATTTTAATATGACTGCGACGTCGGACAAGGGACTGACGGGAAATTATTTCTTCCAGATTGTTTGCGATCAGCAGATGCCCGCATTAAATATACAGTACCCCCAGAACGGAAGCACCACCCCCCGCAGTTTCAATGTGAGCGCTTATGCGACGGATAATCTCAGCGGGATAGAATGGATAGCGTTCTGGATGGATAACGGGGGCACTACAAATACCAGTTGGGGGCCGAGTACGGGATGGTGGTACAGCGGGCTTACCAACGGGCCTCATCAGTTGTTTATGCAGACGAAGGATTATGCCGGGAATAAAACTAAAGTCTTTACGAATAATTTTACCGCCGACGGTACGATTCCGACTGTCATTATCTATCACCAGTTCAATTCGACTAATTACGCCACCCCTACGTTTACCGGATTTGCCGAAGTCGATCCGGGGAATAGTATTGCAAAGGTACAGATCAGTAAAAACGGCGGCGCGTATGCGGATGTTAACAAATACACTCCGGGTTCGACGTTTGTCGAATGGACGAATATAAACACCACCAATCTGGTAATGAATAGCCATAACTATATAACGATCCGCGCGATCACGTCGGGGAATAAGACGAATCAAGTGGATTATCACTTTACTCTCGATAATCTGCCGCCTGTTCTCCAGTATTTCGATCCGGCGAATAATAACTATGTGGTAAATACAACCGATTTTCAATTCGGCGCGGGTGTACACGACGATCTGAGCCCGATTATGTATATTGCTATTTATTCCAGAGGGCCGGGAATGGCCGCAGTAGTCCAATCGAACGATGTTCGGAATTTTTATAATTACTATGCCGATGCGTGGGCGTGGTCCACATCATCCGATTTCGGGGGGATATTTACGAACGTGATGGTTGCAAGGGATATTGCGGGGAACTCGATCACGAAAACCAACTTTGTCTATCATTACCCGCATCTGTTCGTGGATATTACCGGGAGCGATACGACCGGATACGGTTTCGCGCATAGCCCGTATAAGTCGTTACAGAAAGCCGTGGATAAAGCGAAACAAATCAAGGTAAACAGCATCTATGTCTGGGCGGGTACTTATACGAAGGGTAACGGGCTGAATACCTCCGGCAGCGGAGTTGTGATCGACGGAATGACGAATTTAATTATCTCCGGCGGATGGAATTGGAATGGGGGGATGCCTGTTCATACCAATATGACGCTCTTCGACGGAGGGAGCGCGCTGAATCATGTGGTGGAGATCAGAAACAGTACGGGAATCAATATGAGTTACTTTATTATTAAGAACGGAATGGCATCCGCGGCGCCCAATAATAAAGGCGGGGGAATGTACCTCTACAATGTGCATTACTCGCAGTTTACGAACATAATTCTGACGAACAATTCCGCGACAGGTTCGCAGGCGGACGGCGGCGGTATCTATATGCTTTCATGCGACTGGAATAATTTCTATATAGCCGCGGTAAAAAATCTTGCGAACGGCGGCGGCGGTATCGCGGTAAATAACAGCAGATGGAATTCCTTCTACGGCTACTCAATGTACAACACCGCGGTTTATACGGGCGGCGGCCTTCAGATAAACCAGGGATCGCAGAATAATATCTATATGAGCATTTATATGAATACCGCGAAATACGGGGGCGGTGTCGCGATGTTTAACGGAAGCTCGGATTCACTCTATTTCCCCGGGGTTTTACTGAGGAATGCCGCCGAGTACGGGGGCGGGGTCTATATCTCGAATCAGTATAGTTTTAATACTTATATTATGATTTCCAATAATTTCGCCACGAACGGCGCCGCGAAGCTCGGAGGCGGGGTATTTATTGATAATTCCCAATATGCCAATGTGTCCGGGAATATTTACTTTAATTATGCCGTAGCGGGCGGAGGAATATTCCTCAGGAAGAGCGCAAATAATACTCTCGAAGCAAATATTTTATATAACTATGCCTCTTCTACCGGCGGCGGTATCGCGTTAACCAACAGCG
Source organism: Brevinematales bacterium (assembly GCA_013177895.1). Taxonomy (GTDB): domain Bacteria; phylum Spirochaetota; class Brevinematia; order Brevinematales; family GWF1-51-8; genus GWF1-51-8. The sequence continues at coordinate 2,106 of JABLXV010000108.1, forward strand.
ATAGAAACACTATCAGAAGCGGTTCCATCGAGTACAATAACGCCGGTTTCAACGGGGGAGGTTTCGCGCTGGTAAATAGTAAATATAATGTGTTCGACAACTCATTTATCGAGTTTAACAAAACACTGATTCCCAGCGGAAGCGATACGGGCGGCGGGGGCGGTTATTTTGAAAGCTGTAGCGGCAACATACTGTATGGAAGTGTCACTATCCAGAATAATCAGTCTACCAATAACGGCGGCGGTATCGCGATGTTAAAAGGTACGGCAAACACGAATTATGCCGCTATCCAGAACAACACCGCGTATAAAGCCGGCGGCGGCGTCGCGGTAAAGTACGGATCCGGGCATTATTTTAACTCCTTCATCGGAAATAATAGTTCGACGGATACAACGGGCGGAGGCGGGGGCGGAGGATTTGCCGCCAATGCGGTATCCGGGCTGAATATTCAGGGCACGATCTTTAATAATTATGCCATCCTGAAGGGCGGCGGGTTGAGTATTGCCTACTGTACCAATTCCATTATTGGCGCAGTGGTAGACTATAATCAGGTAATTACCGCAAACAGCAGTTCCGTGGGCGGCGGCGGTATATTTATGAATGACGGAAAGAATAATAGTATTGTCAGTCTGATATTCGCGAATAATGCTAATGGGGGAATGCCTTATGGCGGCGGTATCTGGATATCGGGCCCGCATACGATTAACGCGGTAATAACAAATAATCAGGCGATGTACGGCGGCGGTATCTATATCTACGATAACAATGTGACGGTCGGCGGCGGATCGTTTGTAATGTACAATAAAGCCGGGATGCTCGGAGGCGGTATTGCTGTCGGGAACGGGCCGGTCGGTAATAACAAAATATACGGAAATATTATCGGGAATGAGACGATACCCGCTTTAGCTGCGGGATCGGGGATATATCTCAGCGGAAAGAACAATATCGTGCAAGCCACTATTGTGGATAATATGGGAACCGGGTTTGCTAACGGGATATATGCCGTAAACACCACCGGGAATAAAATAATGAACTGCGTCATATCCAATAATACCGGCTTTTACCCGATGATCCTTTCTACCAATAACAGCGGATTGATTATTTCGAATAATGTATTCGCGGCGGAGGCTATCGCCGGGAGTTTCGGTATCTATGAAGAGGTTCCGGTTAGCGGGCATATCGTCAAGGATAATAAATTCTGTTCGGGATTACTCCAGTACGTCTATTACGATACGGTGAGCGGAATTATTACGAACGCCGCTGATTTGAATATTGCAACCAAATCCCAGGCTTCGGTTGCATTGGGTAACGTATGGTGGTAAAGTTTAAGGAGATATAAAATGCGTAAAGTTCTAATACTATTACCGTTCCTTCTCATTGCGATATCCTGTTCAACGCGGGACTTTTTATCAAATCCCGTGTTGACCGATCAATACACTGCCCCGACGATCGATATTAATTCTCCTTCGCAATCAAGCAGCTATAACGGGTGGATCAACATCGATATTCATTCGTATTGTCCCACTGGAGTCGACAGGATTATTATACAATCCGAGAATCAGACCCTGACGCTCTATAATCAGTATCACACCAG
>JABLXV010000109.1 GCA_013177895.1 Brevinematales bacterium
TCGCCCCTTAGTACTCGGAGTACCAGTTCTCCCTTTCTTTTCGCGCTGTTTCTTTGGCTCATTTTTCGTCTCCTTCTAAGCTATATTTTAGCTTAAAAAGTGCTCGCTTTCAACTGGGGCTATTATAGCTCCACCGGTAGCTGGATCAGCATGATAACCCGCGTTAGCGACCGCAATACCAATCCCAAAAAGGATAAGTGAGAGAAATAACATTATAGGTCCCCAAATCATAAAATCCTCCTTTATTCTTACGAATAATTCTAAGGTATTACGCTAAAATGTCAATGTAATTGCTGAAATTTATTCTGATTTTTTATCGGAAGAAAAAAAAAAGAATCCAGAAATTTTTAACCCCGATGCCTATAATTCTATCGTACAGAGAGACAGCCCGTGATGGAAGGATTTACTTCAGAACCCGAACACGGGCACTATCATACTACCGAATAACTGTTTGAGACCGGGTTTAGCCCGCGCAACGGTTATCTGAAACGGTCGCGGATGAGAAGGATAATCAGGCCGATGCCGATCACGCCGGACACCACATACCCCAGAAGCCCCAGGATAGGGATACCCGCCAATAGCGGCGGTATTCCCGAATGGACGATGAGGGACGAGCCGATGATGCCCGCGGTGAGGACTATCGCCAATGTGATATCGGTGGTGACGCGGAATAACGTATCCTGGATAGGCTGGAGCGATTTTTCATCGACCTCGATATGGAGGCGCCCTTTCTTGATCTTCTGCGATATTTCCTTGAGGTCGGACGGGAGGTCGCGGAGCAGGATAGTCAGATCGGTCAGGGTGTGCGTGAGCTCGCCGATCACCCTTTTGGGGCTGAGGCTTTCTTCTATGAAACGTTTCGCGTAGGGTTTCGCGAACTCCGCGATCTCGAACTTCGGGTGCAGACGGCTCGCGATCCCTTCGATCGTAGTCACCGTTTTCCCGAGCAGGTACATGCTCGCGGGCACGCTCAGGTTAAACGATACGAGGATATCCATCGCGCCGATGAATACGTCGCCGATATTTATTTCCTTGAGGGACAGGAAATAGAACTGCTCCACCATCTCCGCGAGACGGCGCTCGAAGTCCTCGAAGTTATCCGGCAGCGGGCTTCCCGTGATCTTCAGGAGCGCGTGCGCGAGCGCGGTATAGTTCCGGTTGACCACCGACACGATCGCGTCCCCCATAGTCTGACGGAGATTTTCGGTCAGGTACCCGATCATCCCGAAATCGAGAAAACAGATCCGGTTATCCGGGAGAACGAACAGGTTGCCGGGATGGGGGTCGGCGTGAAAGAAGCCGAATTCGAACACCTGCCGGAATAAAATATCCGCGATACGTTCCACTACCAGCGCGCGGTCGTATCCCTCCATCTCCTTATTATACAGGTCGGAGAGCTTGATCCCCGGCACATACTCCATCGTCAGAACCCGGACGGTACAGTACTCCGGGTACACCCCCGGCTGGAAGAAAATAGGGTCGTCCTTAAACGCGTTGGCGAAACGGATCAGGTTCGTCTTTTCGACGGTAAAGTTCGTTTCGAGCTTGATGACCCGTTCGAACTCCGTCAGAATCGCCATCGGATTGAGATATTCGATCTCGGCGATATTATTTTCGAGGAGCGAAGCAAGATGGTACATGATCTCGATATCGTCGGCGATAATTTCCTCGATATCGGGGCGGCGGACTTTTACCGCTACCGGCGAACCGTCGGGGAGCCATGCCCGGTGCACCTGCGCGATAGACGCGGACGCGACAGGCTCCCTATCGAAGCGCGAGAATAATTCCCCGATAGGTTTCCCGAACTCCGCTTCGAGTATCCCGACCGCGTCCCCGCCGTCGAACGGGGGGACGTTATCCTGAAGCTTCGTCAGCTCGGCGATCAGATCGCCCGGGAGCAGGTCGATACGGTTCGAGAGGATTTGCCCGAACTTGATGAATGTCGGCCCGAGCTCCTCGAGAATCAGGCGGATTCGTTCCCAGCGGGTAGGGCCGTCGGATGCGCCGGATTTCCTCCGGCTGAATACGTGACGGACAAATCCCGCCACTTTTCGCAGAGTGGAGCGCGTGACAAAATCCCCAAACCCGTGGCGAATCAGTATGGAAAGTATCTCGCGGTAACGCCTGACGTGGCGGGCGGAGAGTTTTTTCTGCCGACGGTCGAGTATGCGGAATTTCGCCATAATTACCCGGATTTCTTCAGGGTCTTTTCCAGATCGTCGAGTTTCTGCTTCAATTCATCCATATCGCTTTTTTTAGCAAGACCCATGACATCCAATGCTTTCTTTACCGCGCTATCGACATTTTCCTGAAAGTTCTTTCTCGCTTCCTCGGAATCCTTGGCGAGCTTTTCGGCGAACTTGCGGCCTTCTTCCTCGGAAAGATCGATTTCATCGGCGAGTTTCTTTACCGCACCCTGGATAGCATCGGCGCTGCGGGAAATAAATCCCATTCCGGCATAGAATGCTTTTTCGAGGGTTTCTTTGATTTCAGCCATTGTATCCTCCTATGGATTTTCCTGTATATTTGAATACTTATTCGAACCGTCCGGCCGCATTTTCGACGTTAGCTTGTGAATGTCCATATACCCGTGGAGATCGCCGCAGAGATAGAGCGTTCAATAATTCATTTGAATATTTTATGATATCATGTAAAATATAAGTTACACGATTCATTTTATCATCGTATCCATCCCGCTGATGGATGGATAAGCGGCACCTTTTTCTTTCGAACCAGTATCCGCGCAGTACAGCTTGTTATCATCGCTCCCGAAATAGACTCTATTATCCCACACGCACGGGCTGGAACGAACGCAGTTGCCCGTCTCAATCGTCCAGAGCGTTTCCCCCGTCAACGCGTCCGCGCAGTACAGCTTGTTAACATAGCTCCCGAAATAGACTTTATTATCCCACACGCACAGGCTGGAAAAGACATAATCCCCCGTCTCAATCGTCCAGAGCGTTTTCCCC
>JABLXV010000110.1 GCA_013177895.1 Brevinematales bacterium
CAACTTTCGCCTTGAATTCCGCTGAATGCTTGGTTCGCTGTGACATTGTTTTTCTCCTTCTGTATTTTACAATATCCACAGCAAAATTTCACCTTAACTGCCTGTCCAGTTTTTGGGGCGCATTATAGTTTTTATGGATGCCTCTATTTTTTAACCATCTTCACGGTTCATTACAAATCAACAAACATACCGAAATTTACACCCAATCTAACAGATCGCAATGCATTATATGAGAACACAATATCACCAAGTTTACTTACCGCTAAGGATGCACATAGAACCGGTTGAATATAGAATTGGTTTATTCGTATTTGATACCCTATATAAAAAGATATATCCGGCGTGAAATCCTCTAGTCTTGTCCAATAGGTCAGTCCCGCGCTGACACCCACCCAAAAACTGTCCAGTAAATAAGGAGGAATTTTTACACCAAACGCGACGGAAAAATGGGATAATTCTCGGTTTATATGAAATATCACCGGGAAAAAGAAAGATACTATCGAATCTGCTCCATACTTTTCATCATACGGGAAATATTCAAAAGTCCCCCCAATATCAAACCCATAGTATTCCAAAGCAGGCGGATAAATCTGATAGGTGTAGTTTCCTCCTAAATCAAAGGAGACCGCAGAAATAGGCTTTAAATTATTCACTATGAAAAAGATATTAAATAATACAAGTAATAGAATAGAACTTTTTACTTTCAGCATATTACAATCCTAAAAACGATTATATACATTCTATCATAGTGTCTGAAAAATATAAACTACCTTGAAGTATTTTTTTCTCAACAAAATTTTCCGCTTTAAGCCAGCCTCTAAGTTTGCCAAAAACACCCTAAAATGTTATATTATTAAACTAAAATATCCAAGGACTGTCAAATGAAGGTCGCTCTCGCTTCCGACCACGCCGCGTTCCTGATGAAGGAACAGGTAAAGATTTATCTCAAGGATCACAGCCACGAGGTCGTGGATTTCGGCACCCACAGTCTCGACAGTATGGACTATCCCGATACAATCGCTCCCGCCGCGCGCGCTGTGGCGGACGGGGAATGCGAACGCGGGGTGGTCATGTGCGGCTCCGGTATCGGCGCGTCGATAGTCGCGAATAAGATTCCCGGGATACGCGCCGCGCTGGTGCTCGACGAGTACTCGGCGGAGTTCTCACGCAGGCATAACGACGCTAATATCATCGTGCTCGCGGGACGCAGACGCCCGATCGAGGATATGACGCGCTATCTCGACATCTGGTTCGAAACCCCTTACGACGGTGGACGTCACGATAAACGGATCGAGAAGATCGCGAAACTCGAAGCGGAGAATATGACATCCGCAAAGGGGGCGAAGTGATCAACGCACTGACGCAGACCTACTGTATTATCGGTAATCCCGTCCGTCACTCCTTCTCGCCTATTATGCAGAATAAGGCGTTCGAGGAAGCCGGGCTGAATTCGGTATATACCGCGTTCGAGGTGACCGACCTCGAGGGGGCTGTTAACGGCATCCGCGCGCTGGGAATTCACGGCGCAAGCGTTACTATCCCCCACAAGATAGACGTCATGCAGTACCTCGACGATATCGAGGATATCGCCGCGATGATCGGTTCGGTGAACACGGTTGTCAACCGCGATGGACGGCTATCGGGGACGAATACCGACGCGTACGGATTCTACCGCGCGCTGGCCGAGGCGGACGATGTCGACGGGAAACAGATCGCCCTGCTCGGGTCGGGAGGAGCCGCGCGCGCGATCGCGTTCGCCCTCTTCTATTTCGGCAAACCCGCGAAGTTGGAAATCGCCGTGCGGAACGAGGATATCGACGCCGCGCATCAATTACGGAAGTCGCTGATCGCTCATCTCGCGCTACCGGAGGAGTCGGTCGAGGTAGTCCCCCTCGTGAAGTGGAACGATATCGGCGACAGTATCGAAATCATTATCAATACCACCCCGCTCGGGATGCACCCGAATACGGAAGTCAGCCCGTTAGAGAAGGAGCAGATACGTAAGGGGATCACGGTGATGGATATCGTGTACCATCCGCGCGATACCCTGCTGCTCAGGTACGCCGGAGAACGGGATTGCCGGATAGTATCCGGGATAGATATGCTGTTGTACCAGGGAGTGAAGCAATTCGAGCTGTGGACGGGAGTAGACGCCCCGGAGAACGTGATGCGCGATGCGTTAATGCGGCATCTGCAAAAAAGTCATTGATGAATATTTTTGACATTTTCACAATATTCCGATATAATAATTGCTCGAAAATAAATGAGACCCCGACGCCCCTTTCGTCTAGTGGTTAGGACACAGGGTTTTCATCCCTGCAGCAGGGGTTCGATTCCCCTAAGGGGTACATGATACCGTCTATCGAAGGATAGGCGGTTTTTTTTTATTATAGTCAAGGGAAAAAACACAAGTGGTTTTTTTATGGCAAAAATTTACCGGCAGTACTCGGAT
>JABLXV010000111.1 GCA_013177895.1 Brevinematales bacterium
CTTTCGCCTTGAATTCCGCTGAATGCTTGGTTCGCTGTGACATTGTTTTTCTCCTTCTGTATTTTACAATATCCACAGCAAAATTTCACCTTAACTGCCTGTCCAGTTTTTGGGGCGCATTATACGTAATGGGATTAGCCGTCACGCAGTGACCCGAACGTGTTCTCCACCACACCCGGCAGCAGGCTATACACGCTTTTCCCGAGCCGCTTCTCGAACCCGTCCCTGACCGCGAAAAACGCCCGCCAACGTTCCGCCGTATGCGCGGTCGTCCCGTAACGGAGCGCCACATCGACAAACCGCTTCTCGATCAGCACATACCCGTGGGGCATCGCCACAATGTCCGCCAGCTGGACGAGACGGTCATAATCGTCGTACTCCGCCGACGCGAGAAACTCCCGCGCGAACTCCCATTCAGGGTCAGCCACATCCTTCTCATGGATTACCATATCGATATCCTTGACGGGGAAGCCGTGGGTGATGCATACCTTCGCCGCGTCGGGATACCCCAGTCCGCTGAGGTAACGGTATCCGTCGGTCATATGGCGGAACTTGGACTTGCCGAAACGCCGCCCGATATCGTGGAGAAGCGCGAGGATATACGCCGCGCCGGAGTCCATATCGCCGAGCTCGCGGGCGATCGTTTCTGCGGCGCGCGCCGCGTAACGGACATGATCCACCCATGGCCCGGGATTCATCCCCGCCGCCTCCGACATCATCCGTTCGGCCTCAACACGTGGCGGTATTTTCATTAGAGCTCCTATGTAAAAAAATCCTGCTTTTGTTTATTATCTTATACGTATTTTTCATCACGGGCGCTGCCATTTCTTCTGATATTTGTTTCATATCGGGATTAGCCGTCACGCAGTGACCGCGTGGGTATCTTCATGGGGACTCCTTCTTATCAGTCGGCATTTAAATGGGACGTATCGCCGTGCAGGACTACCCGCCCCCCGACGCCGTTCGACTCGATAATCGTCAGGCTGGTCGAATCGATAAACTTCGCCTCCCAGAATTGCGAGAGCGGCGTCCCGGTGAAATACGCGATCATCGTCATCACCGCGACCGCGTGCGAAACCACCAGCACCCGCGCGTCCGGGTAGGATTTCCCGATGTCATGGAGAAACAATTCCACCCGGCGGCGGAGGTCGTCGAACGACTCCCCGGAGATCGGGATATAGAGGTCGGGCGCGTTCCAGAAGTACTGGAACTCCTGCGGGTAGAGCGCGGATATTTCCTTGAACGTCATGCCCTCCCATTCTCCGAGGTAGATCTCGCGGATACGGTCGTCGGTCTGGATAAGCTGACCGCGGGTGTTAGCGATAATCTGCGCGGTACGGTACGCGCGCGGGAGAGGGCTTGTGAAGATCGCGTCGAAACGGATCGGGCCGAGACGCTGCGCGAGACGGCGCGCCTGATCAAGGCCGCGCGGGGTTAAGGGCGAATCCTGAAATCCCTGCGCGCGTTTCTCGACATTCCACTCCGTTTCGCCGTGCCTGGTGAGATAAATTTCTGTCATTGACTCCGTCCGTTAAGTGTAGTTTAGTTTTATACCAAAAGTAAAATAGTTATCGCCCCCAGCGTGATACCTGAAAAAAGCATCAGCCAAAGTATCCCGCGGGAGACTACACCCCCGAACCGTCTATCCCCCTTTGCGATAAAAATCGTATGAATTGTAAATCCCCCGATCGACCCCGCGGCCAGCACAAGCGACGCGATCATCCCCCAGTAATTCCCGCGCACGAGAAGCACCAGCCCCGCGAAGAACAGGAAGAATACCGGGATATGCAGGATCATAAAAAAGCCCGGCCCGCCCGGCATGCGGAAAAGCTCCCATTCCTTCCAGTACCCCGAGTCGACCTCATGCACGAAAAGGAGCACGGCGGTTGCGATATAAAGCCATATTAAAACTTCCTGCATACGTTTCCTCTCAACTTCAATCTAGGGGAGTTCCAAAAACTCCTTTAGAATACAAAAAGCCATTGTTCTTTCTCCTATGATAAAAAACAATCTACTTATGTATTTTTCAGTATAAAATTCGGGAAGTCCTCGAACACCCATCCATTCTTGAGAGTATCATAGATAATCCCGAGCAGTTTTCGAGCTGTCGCGATAATT
>JABLXV010000112.1 GCA_013177895.1 Brevinematales bacterium
GGAGATGGAAGTTGCGTTCGTCCCGCGACCCGATAAGAAAGAACGCGGTATAGACCACATCTCCCTTTTCGTTCCAGTCGATCCCGTGTTTGTCGCGGACAAGGACGATATCGAAACGGTGCTCGCCATCGATAACGATGTGCGGAATCGCGTGCGGAACCGCCACCCCCGGGTAAATCAGGGTCGAGGCTTCCTCCTCGCGGCGGTCGAGCTTCAGCTTGACCCATGCGGGGTCGGTGTTCCATCGTTTCGCGATCACATCGGCGATCAGCCTGAACAGCTTATCGCGGGACATTGTCTGATGCAGGTCGAATACATGCGCCTCCCGGATGAGTTTATCGAAACGGTCTTCCTCGATCTCCATTCCCTCGATCAGGATATCTAAAAGCTCGTTTTCGAGCTGATCGTTGTCGTTTTTCAGCTCGGGATCGGCGATATTTTCCACCATTTGAACGAACGCCGATTTACGTTTGACCCGTTTTCGCGCGTAGATAAAGTACCAGATAATCGAAAGCGCGAGGAAGCCCCCTGCCGCCGCGAGGATTTCCCATCCCATCTCGAAAATCAGGAAAAGGTATGCTGCGATTCCTGCGATCTGGAGCACCGGAAACAAAGGCGCGCGGAACGACGGCTTATAGTTAGAAAGTTTATTGAAACGGATAATGATGAGGGAGAGATTGTCGGAAATAAAAACCAGAAGTATGAAAAGCGAGGCTACCTTCGCGAGTTGCTCGATATTTAAAAGGAGAATGATTAATAACATAAAACCTGAAGTAAAAATGATAGAAAAATAAGGAATTTTCTTTTTCTTCGATATTTTTGCAAAGGCTCCGGGAAGGAGTTCGTCGCGGCTCATTGCCATCGGACTTCGGGATGCGGACATGATTCCCGCGTTAGCGGTGGTGACGAACGCGAGGATCGCGGCGAGCGCGGTGACAACAAGTACGATGTTTTGCAATGAGGGTGAGGAAAAAAACTTTGATCCGGCGAGGGTTAGCGGGGTTAGAGTTCCCGTGAGTTCGGAAGCGGGTAATGTACCGATCAATACTATGATGATAGATAAATAAATGATTTCAACTGATACGAATGCGAGAATCAGACCCGGAGCAAGCGCTTTTTTGGGATTTTTGACTTCTTCCGCCATACTGCCTATGTTAGTTAATCCGCCATAAGAAATAAAGACCATCCCGGTAACCGGCAAAATGGCGCTCCAATTTAATTCTAAGGTCTCGAACACTCTCCTGAAATCCACGACGCGATATCCGAAAATAAGGAACTGGATCAGAATGAATAAAAGTGCGGCAACAAGAAAAATCTGGAGTTTCCCCGACGACTTGACGCTTATGAGGTTGAGAACGGTAAAGAAGATACAGAAAGATGCGGCGATGATCTTTAATTCCCATTCGGTGAGATGGGGAAAAATCAGGGTTGCGAACGCGCCGATTCCAATGAGAGCGAACGCGCTCTTCAGGCTGATGGTGAACCAGTTCGCGAAACCGGTGAAAGTTCCCGCGGCCGAACCCAGAATTCGCTCCGCGAAGAAATAACTCCCCCCGGCCTTCGGGATAGCGGTAGCAAGCTCCAGCTGAGCGAATAGCGCGGGGAGAATGAGGAATCCGGCTAATAAATAGGAGACCAGAATTGCCGGCCCGGCGATCTTAAATACGACGGCCGGCAGGACGAAGATACCCGTGCTGATCATTGCGCCCGAAGCGAGACTGAAAACATCGATTCCGGATAATTGCTTCTTTAACCGCATAGTTTCCCCGATATGTTCTGTGTCCGAATATTATACCGTACGCTGGCGTTCGGTTAATAAAATGACCGAACGGAGTTCCTTATCACTCTTCGCCTTCATCCAGTCGGTCTGGAAGTGCGGATTCTGAAGGATCTGCGCGATTGCCATCAGCGCCCGGAGATGGAAGTTGCGTTCGTCCCGCGACCCGATAAGAAAGAACGCGGTATAGACCACATCTCCCTTTTCGTTCCAGTCGATCCCGTGTTTGTCGCGGACAA